>NZ_DDFB01000014.1:0-2736 GCF_002336885.1 Novosphingobium sp. UBA1939
GCCTCGTCGATGGCGAACAGCGCCACGCGGCCCTGCGTCAGCAATTCGCGGAAATGCGGCTGGCTGGCGCGTTCAGGCGCCACGTAGAGCAGATCGAGATCGCCCGAGAGGAAGCGGTCGATGGTCTGCCCCCGGTCGGTATCGACGCTGGTCAACGCCGCCGCGCGGATGCCGTTGGCGGTGGCCGAGCGCAACTGATCGTGCATCAGCGCTATCAGCGGCGACACGACGACGCACGTGCCCGCCATCATCACGGCCGGCAACTGGTAGGTCAGCGACTTGCCCGCGCCGGTGGGCATCACCGCCAGCGTCGATTGCCCCGCCAGCACGCGCGCCACAACCTGTTCCTGCACGCCCCGGAACGCCGAAAACCCGAACACCGCGTGCAGCGCCTCGGCCGGATCGGTCCAGACGGGGGCAGGCGGGGCTGACGCAGCAGACGCGGCTTCGGGAAAGAACAGGCCGGGGTCGGTGAAGTCCCGCTCGTCCTCTTCGGCGTAGTAGGAATAGGTATGGGGTTCGTCAGGCAAGGTCACGCCCGCCGCTATGGCAGAGGAAGGGGCCGCAGGGAACCTGCGCGCGGCCGCCCGCCATGGGAAAAAGACGGCGCGACCGCCGCAGGATTACTGCTCCGCCGCCAGCCAGTCCGCCAGCTGCGCGATCTCGTCCGGATCGAGCACCCACGTCCGCGTGGCGCGGCCTTCGCGGTGCACCGGCACGGTCAGCAGCACGCGCGCCTGGGTGCGGGCATGGGGCTTGTAGAGCGTGTAGTGCATCGCGCAGTCGCGGATCGTGCCGATGATCGGCGCGCGCCCTTCCAGGTCGATCATCGTGGCCGCCTGATCCCACGGAATGCTGGCTGTGAGCATCGGATCAGACGTCCAGATTGGCGACGTTGAGCGCGTTTTCCTGGATGAAATCGCGGCGCGGCTCGACGATGTCGCCCATCAGGCGGGTGAAGATCTCGTCGGTCACGTCGGCGTCTTCCACCTTGACCTGCAGCAGCGAGCGGTTGTCCGGATCGAGCGTGGTTTCCCAGAGCTGTTCGGCATTCATTTCGCCCAGCCCCTTGTAGCGCTGGATCGACAGGCCCTTGCGGCCGCCAGCCAGCACCGCATCGAGCAGCTCGGACGGGCGCGTGATCGCGTCCTTCGGCTCGGCGCGCGGCTTGGCCGCTTCCTGCTCGCTCTCGTCGGCGGTGACGGCCGGTTCCGGTTCAACCGCGGCGGCGGAGGCGCGCACCAGCCGCGCGGTGGCGGAATAGACCTCGGCAGTTTCGGCCGTCAGCCGCGCCAGTTTGCGCGCTTCGGCGCTGGTCAGGAAGCCCGGCTCGATGATGTGGTGGTCGGTCACCCCGCGCCACTGGCGCTGGATGTGATAGCCACCTTCTTCCGAAAGCCCCGCGCTCCAGCGTGCTTCGGTATCGCCCCGGTCCAGCCAGCGGGCCGTGCGCGCCAGCGCTTCGACGCGGGCATCGGCGGACAGATCGGGATCAAGCGCGCCGGCCAGCGCCAGCGCCTCGATGATCGCCGGATCGTAGCGGCGCGGCACGAAGGCCATCAGGTTGCGCATCCGCAGCGCGTGTTCGACCAGCGCATCGAGTTCCACGCCGCCCCGCGCGCCGCCGGCGGTTTCCAGCACGCGCCCGGCAAGGCCCGCCTCGATCAGGTAGCGATCGAGCGCGGCATTGTCCTTGAGATAGACTTCCGACCGGCCCTTAGCGACCTTGTAGAGCGGCGGCTGGGCGATGAAGAGGTGCCCGGCGCGGATGATGTCGGGCATCTGGCGGTGGAAGAACGTCAGCAATAGCGTGCGGATATGGGCACCGTCGACGTCGGCGTCGGTCATGATGACGATCTTGTGGTAGCGCAGCTTTTCGAGATTGAACTCGTCGCGGATGCCGGTGCCCATCGCCTGGATCAGCGTGCCGACTTCCTTGGACGAGATGATCCGGTCGAACCGCGCGCGCTCCACGTTCAGGATCTTGCCCTTCAGCGGCAGGATCGCCTGGTAATGGCGGTCGCGGCCCTGCTTGGCGCTTCCGCCTGCCGAGTCACCCTCGACCAGGAACAGTTCGCACTTGCTGGGATCGCGCTCCTGGCAGTCGGCCAGCTTGCCGGGCAGGCTGGCGATGTCCATCGCGCCCTTGCGCCGCGTCAGTTCGCGGGCGCGCTTGGCCGCCTCGCGCGCGGCGGCGGCGTCGATGATCTTCTGGATCACCGCCTTGGCGTGGGCCGGGTTTTCCTCCAGCCACTCGCTCATCTTGTCGCCCATCAGGCTTTCGAGCGGCTGGCGCACCTCGGAACTGACCAGCTTGTCCTTGGTCTGCGAGGAGAACTTGGGGTCGGGCAGCTTGACCGAGACGATCGCCGTCAGCCCTTCGCGCATGTCGTCACCGGTCAGGCTGACCTTTTCCTTCTTCAGCATGCCCGATTTTTCGGCATAGCCGTTGAGCGTGCGCGTCAGCGCCGCGCGGAACGCCGCCAGGTGCGTGCCGCCATCGCGCTGCGGGATGTTGTTGGTGAAGCACAGCACGTTTTCGTAGTAGCTGTCGTTCCATTCGAGCGCGACGTCGATGCCGATGCCGTCGCGCTGCGCCGAGATCGCGATCGGATCGGGAAGCAGGGCCACCTTGTTGCGATCGAGATAGCGCACGAAGGCCGCGATGCCGCCCTCGTAGAAAAGATCGTGCTCCTTGACCTCCTCGCCGCGCTTGTCGCGCAGCAGGATGCGCAC
>NZ_DDFB01000014.1:2807-11415 GCF_002336885.1 Novosphingobium sp. UBA1939
TCGCCATGGGCGAACTTCATCCAGTGTTCCTCGCCATCGCGCCAGATGGTGAGTTCCAGCCATTCCGACAGCGCGTTGACCACCGAGACGCCGACGCCATGGAGGCCGCCCGAAACCTTGTAGGCGTTGTCGTCGCTGGTGTTCTCGAACTTTCCGCCGGCGTGCAGCTGGGTCATGATGACCTCGGCCGCCGACACGCCCTCTTCGGCGTGGATGCCGGTGGGGATGCCGCGCCCGTTGTCCTCGACCGAGACAGAACCGTCCGGGTTCAGCTCGATCAGCACCAGGTCGCAATGCCCGGCCAGCGCCTCGTCGATCGCGTTGTCGGAAACCTCGAACACCATGTGGTGCAGGCCCGACCCGTCGTCGGTATCGCCGATGTACATCCCCGGCCGCTTGCGAACCGCATCAAGACCCTTGAGGACCTTGATCGAATCCGCGCCGTAGGAATTGGTGTTCGGGGTGTTTTCTGAAGAGCTGGCCATACCGAGCATATAGGCAGAGCCGCGCCCAAGCCCAAGCGAAAGAGCCCTGATGCGGGGGATTTTCCACAAGGAATGGTCACAAATCCGCACGGTTTGCCGCGATCGGCCGCGCGCGCGCGAAAAAGGCATTGCCGGGCCGCTTCCCAAGGGCCGGGAATGATGCTGAAACGGGCGCCATGGAAACGCTTTTTCAGGGGATAGGAATGCGTTCGTTCCGCTTTGGCGCCCTGGCCGCCAGCCTGCTTGCCGCCACACTCATGACACCAGCCGCCCACGCGGCCGACGCGCCCGCACCGCTGCGCGCCGATCAGGCGAAGTTCCGCGAACTCTACAAGGAATTCGTGGAGACCGACACGTCGATCACCACCGGCAGCTGCACCGCGCTGGCCGACAAGATCGAAGGCCATCTCAAGGCCGCCGGCTTCGCCGACACGCAGATCACCCGCTTCGCCGTGCCCGATCATCCCAAGGAAGGCGGGCTGGTCGTGGTGCTGCCGGGCAGTTCGAAGACGCTCAAGCCCATCCTCCTGCTTGGCCATCTCGACGTGGTCGTCGCCAAGCGCGAGGACTGGACCCGTGATCCCTACCAGTTCATCGAGGAAAACGGCTATTTCTATGGCCGCGGCGTGGCCGACATGAAGGCGATGGACGCCATCTGGGTCGACATGCTGACGCGCTTCAAGTCTGAAGGCTATCGCCCCAAACGCACGCTCAAGCTGGCGCTGACCTGCGGCGAGGAGACGAGCTGGGCGTTCAACGGGGTGCGCTGGCTGGCGGAGAACCGGCGCGACCTGATCGACGCCGAATTCGCGCTGAACGAAGGCGGCGGCGGCCGCACCGACGGATCGCCCGAAGGCAAGGTGATCCAGCAGAACCTGCACGTCGGCGAAAAGGTCGTCGCCAACTTCAAGATCGAGGCGACCAATCCCGGCGGCCACAGTTCGATACCGATCCGCGACAACGCGATCTACGAACTGTCGGACGCGCTGGTGAAGCTGCGGGACTACGAATTCCCGCTGATGCTGAACGATACCACGCGCGGCTATTTCGCGAAGCTGGGCGCCACGCGCAACGACGCGATCGGCAAGGCCATGCTGGCGATCGTGGCCAACCCGGCCGACAAGCAGGCCGAAGCCACGCTCAACACCGACCGCTCGTTCCATTCGATGCTGCGCACGACCTGCGTCGCCACGCTGCTCGAAGGCGGCCACGCCAACAACGCGCTGCCGCAGCGCGCGGCGGCCACGGTCAACTGCCGCATCTTCCCCGGCGTCTCGTTCGAAGCCGTGCAGAAGACGCTGACCGACGTGATCGCCGATCCGCGGATGACGGTGACCAAGATCGACGATCGCGGCCCGCTGCCCAAGGCGCCGCCGCTGACTCCGCAGATCCTGGGTCCGGCCGAGAAGCTGGTGGCGAAGTACTATCCGGGCGTACCGCTGGTCCCGGTGATGTCCACCGGCGCCACCGACGGCATCTACCTCGAAGCGGTGGGGATTCCGTCCTATGGCCCGCCGGGCCTCTATGGCGATCCCGACGGCAACGGCGCGCACGGCCTCAACGAGCGGATGCGCGCCAAGGCCGTCTATACCGGCCGCGATTTCCTGACCGATCTGGTCAAGGCCTACGCCGGCTGAGGGCGACGCGGACATGAGCGGGCAAGCAGGGGGAGGAACGATGACGAAGCGATCCGGATGGCGCTCCAGGGTGGCCGGGCTGGCCCTGGCGGGGCTGCTGATGGCATCGACCGGCGCGCAGGCGGCGGAAGCGCCGCTGCGGCCGGACCAGGTACGGTTCCGCGACCTGTTCCGCGAATTGATCGAAACCAACACCACGCTTTCAGCGGGCAGTTGCACGCTCGCGGCCGAGCGCATGGCCGCCCACTTGCGCGCGGCCGGGCTGCCCGAAAGCCAGATCACGCTGTTCAGCACGCCCGAACACCCCAAGGACGGCGGCCTCGTCGCGGTCTATCCCGGCACGTCGAAGACGCTGAAGCCGCTGCTCGCGATCGCCCATATCGACGTGGTGGAGGCCAAGCGCGAGGACTGGGAGCGCGATCCCTTCAAGCTGGTCGAGGAAGACGGCTACTTCTACGGGCGCGGCACGGGCGACGTGAAATCGATGGCGGCGATGCTGGTCGATACGCTGATCCGCTTCCGGGAAAGCGGCTACAAGCCCGCCCGCACGGTCAAGATCGCGCTCACCTGCGGCGAGGAGACCAACGGCGCGTTCAACGGCGCGGAATGGCTCGCCGCCAACCGGCGCGACCTGATCGATGCCGAATTCGCGCTGAACGAGGGCGGCGGCGGCACCACCGACGGACGCGCCGTGGCCGCCGGGGGCAAGGTGGTGGAGCAGACCATCCAGGTCGGCGAAAAGACCTTCGGCAACTACCGGCTGGAAACGCGCAATCCCGGCGGCCATAGTTCGGTGCCCCGGCCGGACAACGCGATCTACCAGCTCGCCCACGCGCTCGACCGGGTGGAAGCACATGAATTTCCGGTGGAATTCACCGATACCACCCGCGCCTATTTCCGCGCGGCGGGCGCGGCGCGCAACGATGCCATCGGCAAGGCGATGGTCGCGCTCGCGGCCAACCCGACGGACAAGGCGGCGGAAGCGGTGGTCAATACCGACCCGTTCCTGCATTCGAACCTGCGCACGACCTGCGTCGCCACGATGCTGGATGGCGGCCATGCCCGCAACGCGCTGCCCCAGCGTGCCGGCGCCAACATCAACTGCCGCATCTTTCCCGGCCATTCGGTCGAAGCGATCCGGGGCGAACTGGCCGCGATCATCGGCGATCCGGGCGTGACCGTCACCGCGCTGGCGCCGCTGCGCCCCTCGCCACCCCCGCCGCCCCTATCGCCCAAGGTGATCGATCCGGCGCGCAAGCTGGTGGCGAAGTATTTCCCCGGCGTCCCGCTCGTGCCGGTGATGGCCAACGGCTACACCGATTCCACGTTCCTGGGCGCCGTGGGCATTCCGACCTATGGCGTTCCCGGCATGTGGGGTGATCCCGACGGCAACGGCGCCCATGGCTTGAACGAAAGGATCGAGGTGCGCTCGCTGTTCGTCGGCCGCGATTTCCTGTTCGATCTGATCAAGGCCTATGCCGGCTGAAGGCAGCGCGACCCGACGCTGCCCGGCGCCCTCCCTGCGGGACAAGCTGTGGATAGCGCGGGGACAAGGCTCTTGACGCATCCTGCCCTGCCGTGTTCCTTGGCTGGCATGCGTCACGAAGCGGTCACGCAGATTTTCCACATACCCACGCAGGCGGGCATTCCTCCTGCTGCCGCTGCCCGCTCTGGCAGGCCCTGGTTCGCTGAACCGGAGCCGGCAAGGCAGGTTTGCGGGAGACGCGCCGGAGCATGCTTCATACCGCGTTGATAGAGCGGGCGGCTGCGGCCAGGCCCCATAGCGGCGATGCCGCGCGGAACCTGTCGGGTTGCCCCGCGCTTGTCCTCAATGCCGATTACACCCCCTTGAGCTACTATCCGCTCAGCCTGTGGCCGTGGCAGACCGCGATCAAGGCCGTGTTCCTGGAGCGGGTGGACATCATCGCCACGTATGACCGCGAGGTGCACAGCCCTTCGCTGGACATGAAGATCCCTTCCGTGATCGCGCTGCGCCAGTACGTGCGGCCCAGCGAGTTTCCGGCCTTCACCCGCTTCAACCTGTTCCTGCGCGACCGGTTCGTGTGCCAGTATTGCGGCAGCCCGGACCAGCTGACGTTCGATCACGTGGTACCCCGCCGCCTGGGCGGCCGCACCACCTGGGAAAACGTGTCGACCGCCTGTGCGCCGTGCAACCTGCGCAAGGGCGGGCGGACGCCGAAGCAGGCCCACATGCGGCTGATGGAGGAACCGATCCGGCCCACCACCTGGCAATTGCAGGAAAAGGGCCGGGCGTTCCCGCCCAACTACCTGCACGCGAGCTGGCGCGACTGGCTGTACTGGGACGTTGAACTGGAAAGCTGAAGGTTCAGGCCGCCGCCTGCCCCGCATCCCGCCCGCTGTCGCCCTGCTGATCGCAGATGATGCACAAGGCATGGATGATCGCGCGGACCACCGGGTCCTTCAGGCTGTAGAACCGGGTCTGCGCCTCGCCACGGATTGCCACCACGCCTTCCTCGCGCAGCATGGCGAGATGCTGCGACACGGCCGATTGCGACAGGCCGGTCAGCGCGACCAGCTCGTTCACCGATACCTCGCCCTCGTCCATCCGGCACAGCATGAGCAGCCGTTCGGGATGGCTCATGATCTTGAGCCGCTGGGCCATGCGGTTGGCGTTGGCCTTCAGGTCGGAGAGGTCTGCTGGCTTCATGACTTCCGTGACGTAAGTGTTTCGCGACGCCACACAAGCCCCGCCACCGGCACAAACACACCAAAATCCGCCTGATCGGTCAAAAGAAGGGGCGGGAAGCCGCACAGGCCCCCGCCCCCAGCGCGCGGGACCATGACAGTCCCGGCAGGGTCCGGATCGGTTGATCGCGTCAGATCGCGGGATCGTCGTCGATCGGCGAGTTGAATTCGTGCCACATGCCGTTGATGATGCCAAAGGCCAGCGCCAGGCCCAGGCCGAGAATCCACGAAAAATACCACATCGGTCCGTATCCTCAGTAGAAATCGGGGTTGGTGCGGACATCCTCGATCGTCACGCGGCCGAACAGCACGCTCATGACCCAGCTTGTATAGGCCAGCACGATCGGCAGGAGAATCACCGTCACCAGCAGCATGACGAACAGCGTGAGGTGGCTCGACGAGGCGTTCCACACCGTCAGGCTCGATCGCGGATCGATCGAACTGGGCAGGATGAACGGGAACATCGACAGGCCGACGGTGGCGATGATGCCCACCGTCGCCAGCGCGGACCCGATCAGGTTCAGCACGGAACTGCGCCCGCGGATGCCCGCCAGCGCGATCGCCGGACCGCCGAGGCCCAGCAACGGCGCGACCAGCATCCAGGGATGCGCACCGTAATTGGCCAGCCATGCGCCGGGCGCCGCCGCCGCGCTGGAAAAGCGCGGATTGGAAGGCCCGGCGGCGTCGATCAACCCGTCCAGGCGGAAACCCAGTCCGCCCTTGGCCACGATCAACCCACCCGCCGCGAACAACACGATCGAGCCGATTGCCGCCCAGGTGCCGATCCGCCGCGCGCGTTCCATCACCGGGCCGTCCTCGATCTTCACCGCCAGCCAACCCGCGCCGTGGAGCACGACCATCGTCACCGACAGCAGGCCGGTGAGCAGCGTGAAGGGCGTGAACAGGCCCAGCAGCGTGCCTTCGTAGGTTACGCGCAAGTCGCTATCCAGCCGAAACGGCGCGCCGGCCAGGACGTTGCCCACGGCCACGCCGAATACCAGCGCAGGCACGAAGCCGCCGATGAACAGCGCCCAGTCCCACCGCGCGCGCCAGCCCGCATCGGGCTTCTTGGAGCGGTACTTGAACGCCACCGGTCGCAGGATCAGCGACGCCAGCACCAGGAACATGGCGAGGTAGAAGCCGGAGAAGCTCACGGCGTAGACGAACGGCCAGGCGGCGAAGATCGCGCCACCGCCCAGGATCAGCCATACCTGATGGCCTTCCCAGTGCGGCGCCACCGCGTTGATGACCAGCCGGCGCTCCTCGTCGTCCTTGCCGACGAACGGCAGCAGCGCCGCCACGCCAAGGTCGTAACCGTCGGTCAGCGCGAAGCCGATCAGCAGCGTGCCCAGCAGCACCCACCAGATCAGGCGCAGCGTTTCATAGTCGAGCGGGATACCCATGCGCCTGTCTCCTTATTCCGCCGGCAGCGGCGCGAAGCCGCCGTTCATGCCGTGCTGCGCAGCCGGCGCGTGATGTTCGACCGGTCCCTTGCGGATCGACGCGAGCATCAGCCGCACCTCGATCACCGCCAGCGTGCCGTAGAGCAGCGTGAAGCCGGCGATCGTCGCCCAGACCTGCGCGACCGTCAGCGAGGATGCGCCGAGGAAGGTCGGCAGCACGCCGTCCACCGCCCACGGCTGACGGCCGATTTCCGCCAGCACCCAGCCGAACTCGATCGCCAGCCACGGCAGCGGAATGATCGCCACCGCCACGCGCAGGAACCATGTGCGGTTGAACTGGCAGACCGATGCGCACCAGAAGGCCGCCGCGAAGAAGGCGATGAAGAAGAAGCCCAGCCCCGCCATGAAGCGGAACAGCCAGAACATCACCGGCACGTTGGGCACGGTGTCCCACGCGGCCTTGAGGATCTGCGCGTCACTCGCCTGGCGCGGATCGGCCAGATGCCGCTTGAGCAGCAGGGCATAGCCGAGATCAGCCTTGTGCTTCTCGAACGTTGCGCGCGCGGCGATGTCGTTCCGGTCGACCTTCAGCTTCTCCACCGCGTCATAGGCGATCAACCCGCTGTGGATGCGCTGGTCGGCGCGCAGCACCAGTTCGTTGATGCCGGTCACCTCGCCCGTCAGGCTGCGCGTGGAGATCAGGCCGAGGACATAGGGGACCTTGATGTCGAACCGCGTTTCCTGCGCCTGCATGTCGGGGATGCCGAACAGCGAAAGCCCGGCCGGCGCCGGTTCGGTGTGCCACATCGATTCGATCGCGGCGAGCTTCATCTTCTGGTTGTCGGTAAGGGCGTAACCCGATTCGTCGCCCAGCACGACGACCGACAGCGACGAGGCAAGGCCGAACGCGGCCGCCACCATCATCGACCGGCGGGCGACGTTGGTCCACTTGCCCTTGAGCAGGTACCACGCCGAAACGCCCATCACGAAGACCGAGGCGCATACATAGCCCGCGCTGACGGTGTGGACGAACTTGGCCTGCGCCACCGGATTGAACAGCACCGTATAGAAGTCGGTCACTTCCATGCGCATCGTGTCGGGATTGAACGTCGCGCCCACCGGGTTCTGCATCCAGCNNGTTGGCGATCAGGATCCACAGCGCGGAAAGGTTGGTGCCCAGCGCGGTCAGGAAGGTCACCAGCAGGTGCCCGATCTTCGACAGCCGGTCCCAGCCGAAGAACATCAGGCCCACGAACGTCGCTTCGAGGAAGAAGGCCATCAGCCCCTCGATCGCCAGCGGCGCGCCGAAGATGTCTCCAACGTAGTGGGAATAGTACGACCAGTTCGTGCCGAACTCGAATTCCATGGTAAGGCCCGTGGCCACACCCAGCACGAAATTGATTCCGAACAGCTTGCCCCAGAAGCGCGTNNTCTCCATGATGACGAGCATGAACGAAAGGCCAAGCGTAAGCGGCACGAAAAGGAAGTGGTACATGGCCGTCAGCGCGAACTGAAGGCGGGAAAGCTCTACGACTGCCATATCCATCTGGCATGTTCCCCGTTAATTGGCCGGCAGATTGCGGGGCGGCATGGTTGGTGCCACTGGGCCGGCGCCGGAGGTTTGACTCAAACCCTTGATCAATTACAATATTTACTAATATAAGACTTTACGAATATGTCAAGCAGCGCAATTTCCCAAATGCCTGAAAGAAAACGCCGCGGCGCGGGCCGCGCCGGCGCCTGGTGGCTTCTGGACAGCGCGGGCGCAGTGGCCGTTGCCCTTGCGCTGGCCATCATCGTGGGCCGGCGGGCGGAAGGACATCATGCTTTGGTATGGGTCTTGCTCCTGCTGGCGGGTGGAGCGTTGCGCGCCTTCGCTGTCGCCCGCGCCCGCATCAGCGGGCAAATCGCCGCCAATGCGGAAAAACGAATGGTGCGNNAGGCTGCAACGCGCACGCCTTGTCGGCGAGGACCTACACCTCGCCGTGGACGCGGTCGATGTGACAGAAGGTCTCACCGCGCGCTTCTCCCCCTTGCGTCTGGCGGCAGCCATTTCGCCCTTTCTTATCGCGCTTGCGGCCGCGCCTGCAAGCATGATCGCCGCCGGCATCATGCTGATAACGCTGGCGCCGTTCGGCCTGGCCATGGCGCTCGCCGGATCGGCCGCGCGCCGCGCCGCCGATGCCCAGCACCAGGCGCTGTCCCGGCTTTCGGGCCTGTTCGTCGACCGCGTCCGCACGCTGCCGGCGATTCTGGCGTTCGGGGCGGAGGCGCGCGTGGCCGCGCACCTGGGCACGGCGTCCGCCGATGTCGCGCGGCGCACGCTGGCCGTGCTGCGCATCGCCTTCCTGTCGAG
>NZ_DDFB01000004.1:0-17184 GCF_002336885.1 Novosphingobium sp. UBA1939
CGCGACATCCACACCGAATCCCGCGCCCGCGCCCGCCGCTTCGCCATCCGCGCCGGCACCCGCGCCGGGGGCTCCCGTCGTTCAGCCCACGCCGGCGCCGCTGCCGCCGCCGCTGGCGGAATGGTCCGTTGCCGACGCGCAGGCGCTGCTCGCCGCGATCCGCGGCATCGGGGCCGAAGGGCTATTTTCGCGCGATTACGAGCCAACCGCGCTTGCCGCCGCCATCGCCAAGGGGCCGGGGCCCGATCTCAACGCCCTTGCCAGCCGCCTGTTCGTCTGGCTGGCCGAAGACCTGCGCGATGGCCGCACCCCGATGACCGCGCGCATCCAGTGGTTCGCGGTCGACCCCGACCAGGACGTGCGCCCGTCGTCGGCGCTGCTGGCCGAAGCGATGGAAAAGCACGACGTGCCGGGGGTGCTCGCTTCGCTCAACCCCACACACCCGGATTACGCCGAACTCAAGTCCATGCTGACCAAGGCCAAGGACCCGACGCAGATCGCGATGATCCGCGCCAACATGGACCGCTGGCGCTGGCTGGCGCACGACCTCGGCCTGCAATACCTGATCATCAACGTGCCCGAGCAGGAACTTCGGCTGACCGTGAACAACAAGGTCATCCGCAGCTATCGCGCCATTGTCGGCAAGCCGGGCAAGACCGCCACGCCGCAGCTGGCCGAACAGGTCCGCAACGTGGTGTTCAACCCGACGTGGACGGTGCCGCAGTCGATCGTGAAAGGTGAAGGGCTGGGCGCCAGGCTGATCGGCAACCCGGCCTCCGCCCGCCGTCAGGGCTATGCCGTCAGCAAATCCGCCGATGGCACGATCACCGTGGTGCAGCAGCCCGGGGCGAACAATTCGCTGGGCCTGATGAAGCTCGACATGCCCAACGAACATGCGATCTATATCCACGATACGCCCAACCGCGCGCTGTTCAACCTGCCCAGCCGCGCGTTGTCGCACGGCTGCATCCGCGCCGAACGCGCCAGCGAACTGGCGATGACGATGGCCATCCTCGGCGCGGACATCACGCCGGACCAGGGTGTCGAATACACGCTCTCCGGCAAGTACACCAAGGTGCCGATGACCAAGACCTTCCCGGTCTACATCACCTATTTCACCGTCGCGCGCGACGTGAACGGGCTGATGCGCAGCTTTTCCGACCTCTATGGCCGCGATGCCCCAGTCATCGCCAGCTTCGCCCAGCCGCGCCAGCTCCACACCAGCCAGCGCAAGAGCAACGAGGCGGTGATCAAGCTCGATAATCCGCTGTAAGGCATCGGCACCGCAAGGCGCGATCCGGCGGGGTTCTATCCGATCCCCAGCCGGTCCGCATAGAGCAGGCGGCCGCCGGAGAGGTGCCACAGCGCCTCGTTGAAGTCCGCCTCGCCCATCGCGAAGCAACCGTCGCTGCGGCCGAGCTTGCCCCATTTCGCCAACATGTCGGTATTGGCGTACCACGCCGGGTGCATCACGATCGCCCGGTCGAGCGCGTTGGTGTTGTCCGGGTCCACCCCGCCCAGCCGGATCGAGGTGCCGTACTTGCCCTTGTACCATTCGTAGGTGATGAACGCCCCGCGCGAGGTGGCGAGGCTGTTCGGCTCGTTGGAAAAGCGCTTGAGGAAGCCGTCGTGCTCCGGGTCCGATCCCTTGCCGTGGGCAACGAGGAACGAGCGCACCTCGCCCTTTTCGAGATCGGCGAAGTGCAGGCGCGGCAGCGAGGAGGGCAGCGCGAAATCGGCCACGCCCACCACGTCGGTCCGCCACAGCTGCGCGCGCACGCGCTCCATCTGCTCCTTCGCAACGTCCAGGATGCGGCGGTGCTGCTCGGTTGGCGAATAGGGCTGCGCGAAAACCTTCGCCGGCGCGACCGCGGACACGGCCGCCAGGCCCACGCCTTTCAGCACCGCGCGCCGGTCGATTCCGGCTTCGTTCCCACGAGTCTTCATACCACTACCCTGCCACATCGCGCCCTGCCCTAAGCTTAACGGCGCGAATCGTGTCCCCGTGTCAGGAATCTGACGCCTTTGCCCCGAGTCGCGCAAGCGCTTCTCCATCCACGCGCATGACGGTCCATTCGTCCATCGGCCGCGCGCCCAGCGCCTTGTAGAACCCGATGGCCGGTTCGTTCCAGTCGAGAACCCACCATTCCAGACGGGCGCAGTCGCGCTCGATCGCCAACGCGGCCAGGTGCGCCAGCAACGCCTTGCCCAGCCCCGCCCCGCGCGCGGCGGGCCGCACGAACAGGTCTTCCAGATAGACGCCCGGCCGCCCTTCGAAGGTCGAGAAGTTATGGAAAAACAGCGCGAAGCCCTGCGCCGCGCCATCCACTTCGCCGATCACCACTTCGGCATAGGGGCGCGGGCCGAACAGCTTGGCGCCCAGCACCGCCTCGTCGAAGCGCACCTCGTGCGCCAGTTTCTCGTACTCTGCCAGTTCGCGAATGAAGGCGCCGATCAGCGGCAGGTCTTCGGGCGTGGCGGGCCGGATGGAAATGCTCATGCCCGCGCGGTTAGCGCGACGAATGCAAAAATGGAATCGTCATTGCGAGGAGGCGACAGCCGACGAAGCAATCCAGGGGCGGATCGCGGAACGCTCTGGATTGCTTCGGCCGATGGCCTCGCAATGACGATGGCTGGCATCGTCTTGGCAAACTTGTCAACTTGCCGAAATCACCAGCCGGTCGCCTTCCAGCGTCACCTTGCCCAGCCGCTTCAGCGCCGACTGCCCCAGCAGGTTGACCGAAAGATCGCGCACCACCACCGCCTCGATTCCGCCGATCTCGCGCCCGTCCACGGCGAGCCGGTCGATCCGCACCACCGCGCCATAACCCTGCCCCGAAGCCGTGCGCAGGATCGGCTGGTAAGCCGACGACGGGGGATCGATGCCCAGCCGCCGTGCGTCATCCACGGTCAGCGCCACCATGTCCGCCCCGGTATCGACCAGGAAGCGCACCTCGCCACCATCGACCCGGCCATAGACGTGGAATTGCCCGTCCGCCCCGCGATCGAGCACGGTCGATCCGCCACGCACGCCACTTTGGAGGGGATTGCCGCGATCCGGGCCATCCGCATCGCGCGCGGCATCCAGATCGGCGACCGTCACCGAAGCCGCATCCGTCGCACCGCTTTCCGGCCCGGCCAGATTGAACACGCCGCCGCCCTGCGCCAGCATCAGCAGCAGCGCGGTCATCCCGACAACAAGGACCAGCAGGCGATTCATCGCCCGCCGGTCTAACCGCAAGAGGTTGACGATTGGGAAACCGGCCCCCGGGAAACAGGCCACCCCGGACGGCGGATATTACTCCGCCGCTTCGCTGACCTTGTCGTTCGCGGCCTCGATTTCCGCCGCCTTGGCTTCCACCAGCGCCACGATGTGATCGAGCATATCCTCGCTCTGCACATGGTGGTCGGTCACGCCCGAAAGATAGACCATGTGCTTGCCGTTGCCGCCACCGGTCAGGCCGATATCGGTCTCGCGCGCCTCGCCGGGGCCGTTGACCACGCAGCCCAGCACCGAGAGCGAAAGCGGCGTCTTGATGTGCGAGAGCCGCGCTTCCAGCGCTTCCACGGTGCGGATCACATCGAAGCCCTGCCGCGCGCACGAAGGGCACGAGACGACGCGGACGCCGCGCGTGCGCAGGCCCAGCGATTTCAGGATTTCGAAGCCGACGCGCACTTCCTCTTCCGGCTCGGCCGAAAGCGAGACACGCAGGGTGTCGCCGATCCCGGCCCACAGCAGATTGCCGATGCCGATCGAGGACTTGACCGTGCCGCCGATCAGCCCGCCCGCCTCGGTGATGCCCAGGTGCAGCGGGCAATCGACCGCTTCGGCCAGCCCCATGTAGGCGGCCACGGCCAGGAACACGTCGCTGGCCTTCACCGCCACCTTGTATTCGTGGAAATCGTGGTCCTGCAGCAGCTTGATGTGATCCAGCGCGGATTCGACCAGCGCTTCGGGGCAGGGTTCGCCGTACTTTTCGAGCAGGTCCTTCTCCAGGCTGCCCGCATTCACGCCGATGCGGATGGCGCAGCCGTTGGCCTTCGCCGCGCGCACCACTTCGGCCACGCGTTCGGACGAACCGATGTTGCCGGGGTTGATGCGCAGGCAGGCCGCGCCCGCGTCGGCCGCTTCCAGCGCGCGCTTGTAGTGGAAATGGATGTCCGCGATGATCGGAATGCGCGCCGCCTTCACGATCTTGCCGAGCGCGGCGGTGCTTTCCACATCGGGGCACGACACGCGGATCAGGTCCGCGCCGGCATCCTCGCAACGGCGGATCTGGTTGATCGTCGCCACCGGGTCGGAGGTCAGCGTGTTGGTCATGGTCTGGACCGTGATCGGCGCATCGCCACCGACGGGGACCGTGCCGACCATGATCTGGCGGCTCTTGCGACGCGCGATATCGCGCCATGGACGTACGGAAGACATGCGCGCCCTATACCGCCGCCAGCGCGCGGGCAAAAGCCCGCATGTGGGCCCAGTCACGAAATGGGTGATGAAAGTGAGGTGTGAACCCTACAGCTTCAGCGCGAACAGCCAGTCCTCGTCGCGCTGCTCGCCCACCATGAAGTCCACCTCGCCCACCTTGACGAAGCCGTAGCGCCCGTAGAACCGCTGCGCGCCGGGGTTTTCGCTCCACACCGAAAGCTGCACCTCGTCCGCGCGGCGCCTGCGCGCCTCGTCCAGCGCCCAGTCCATCAGCCGCGCGCCAAGGCCTTGCCCCAGCACGTCAGGATCGCCGTAAAGCTGCTTCAATTCCAGCGGACGGGCCGCATCGGTCACGCGCGGCAGGCTGCTTTCCAGCAGCAGCTTGCAGAACGCGAGCAGCCGCCCAGCCCCGTCCTCCACCACCGCTGTCACCATGCCCGGATCGGTCAGTTCGGCATGAAGCTTCTGCTCGGTGTGGCTGCCATCGAGGAATGCGGCAAGGTCTTCGGGGCGGTAGAGATGCCCGAACTTGGCCACGAAGGCGCGACAGCCGAGATCGGCCAGCACGGCGGCATCGGCGGGCGTGGCAAGGCGGACGGTCAGGGAATGTGTGGCCATGCCCCGGCCATAGAGGCAGGAGCCACGCCTTTCCAGCCTTGCCGGTTCGCGATCAGTTGCGCGCGGCAGCGACCTTGGGCGGCTTGGTGTAAGGCACGAACTTGTCCAGGCCCACGAAGCCGCGCTGGAAGTGACTGGTGCGGTCGACCAGATGCACCGTGTCGATGCTGCACAGCTGCGAACTGGTCAGCCGGGTGACGAGCACGTCGTCGTTGTCGAGCGATTCGGCGCCCACGCGCGGCTTCTGCACATAGAGCGTGCCGCCCGCGTCATAGACGATCGCGATCTTGTCGTAGATCTGGGTCGAACGGACGGTCGGCATGTAGATGCAGTCCACCGGCGCGCCCGCCACGCGCCCTTCCAGAGCCTTGGCAAGCTGCTGTTCGGGCGTCAGTTTCGGCTTGGCGGCATCGGCCGCCGCAGCGGTCAGCACCATCGCTGCTGCGGCCAGAGCGAAACCCGTCCTGCGCGCAATTCTGTTCATGGCTTGCACGTCCTTTTCCCGAAAAAATCGATCTTTGATCGATGGCACAATTCCCCTGAACAGGCGCTGACCGGCGCAGCGTTCAGGCGGGCAAGACCAATGCCATCCATTCTTCGCGCGTGGCGGGCTGGGTTTCCAGTTGCGGCACGTCGTCCGGCAGCGCGATCCACGGCTGCTTGCGCGATGTCCACACGTGGAACGCGGGCACAAGGTCCGGGCTGTCATCGCGCGTGCCGGTGCGGATCGTGGCGATCTCGGGCCGTTCGTGGTTTATCGTGTAGAGCCGGGTCATGCAGGAAGGGCACGCGACGTGCGTCACCGTCGCGCTTTGGCTGCCGGTGCAGGTGCCCTCGATGGGCGCGCCTTCGGTCACCAGGTCAGCTACCAGCACCTGCTGGTTCAGCGCAAAGGCGCTGCCCTGCCGCGTCTGGCATCCCTTGCAATGGCAGGCATAGGGGCGGAAGCCTCGGTCCACCGCCCGCCAGCGCACCGCGCCGCAGGCGCAGCCGCCGGTTATCGCGTCGCCAATCGCCATCGCCGCTCCCCGCGTCAGCCCGTGCCGCCCACGGTCAGGCCTTCGACCAGCAGCGTCGGCTGGCCAACGCCGGCCGGCACGCTCTGCCCGCCCTTGCCGCACACGCCCACGCCCTCGTCGAGCGCCAGATCGTTGCCGATGCCGACAACCTTGGTCAGGCAGGTGGGGCCATCGCCGATCAGCGTGGCGCCCTTGATCGGCGCGCCCAGCCTGCCGTTCTCGATGCGATAGGCCTCGGTGCAGGAAAACACGAACTTGCCGCTGGTGATGTCGACCTGCCCGCCACCGAAGCTCTTGGCGAAAATGCCGTTCTTCACGCGCGACAGCAGTTCGGCGGGATCGTCGTTGCCGCTGCGCATGAAGGTGTTGGTCATGCGCGGCATCGGCGCGTGGGCATAGGATTCGCGGCGGCCGTTGCCGGTGGGGGCCACGCCCATCAGCCGGGCGTTGAGCCGGTCCTGGATATAGCCCTTGAGGATGCCGTCCTCGATCAGCACGTTTTCCTGCGTGGGCGTGCCTTCGTCATCGATGCTGAGCGAGCCGCGCCGGCCGGCGCCGCCCACGCCCAGCAGCGTGCCGTCGTCGATCACCGTCACGCCGGGCGCGGCCACGCGCTGGCCGATCCGGCCGGAAAAAGCGCTGGTGCCCTTGCGGTTGAAATCGCCTTCGAGGCCGTGGCCCACCGCTTCGTGCAGCAGCACGCCGGGCCAGCCGGGGCCGAGCAGCACGGTCATTTCACCCGCCGGCGCGGCGACCGATTCGAGGTTGGTCAGCGCCTGCGCCAGCGCGCTGTCGATCGCGCGGTTCCACGTCTCGGGCGCGAACAGGTCGTCGTAGAGCCGTCGTCCGCCGATGCCGAAGCTGCCGGTTTCGCGCCGCCCGTCCTGCTCGGCCACGATCGAGACGTTGAGCCGCACCAGCGGCCGTACGTCATGCGCGACGAAGCCATCCGCGCGGACGATCTCCACCACCGACCAGCTTCCGGCGAGCGAAGCCGAAACCTGCGCCACGCGCGGATCGCGGGCGCGGGCCGCGGCATCGATCTGTTCGAGCAGCCGCACCTTGGCCTCGAACGGCACCGCATCGAGCGGCGAAGCGTCGGTGTAGAGGTGGCGGTTGCTGCTGCGCGGCGGCGCGGCGGCGCTGCCCTTCGCCGGATCGAGCAGCTTCAGCGTTTCGCCCGCGCGCGCAATGGCGGCGGCGGAAATCTCGTTGGCGTGGGCAAAACCCGTCATCTCGCCCGAAACGCCGCGCAGGCCGAAGCCCGCATCGCGCGAATAATCGGCCGTCTTCAGCCGCCCGTCATCGAATCCGAAGCTCTCGCTGGCGATGAACTGGAGATAGAGTTCCCCATCGTCACACGCGGCCAGCGCATCGCGCGTCAGGCGCAGGGCATCGTCGGGCGTCAGCGCGCCGGAACGGTAAAGGAGCGAGCGGGTGTCGGAAAAGTCGGTCATCGCCTCCCGATATAGGAGGCGAAACGCGCCCGCGCTACTCGGGAAAGATCAGGCCGCCTGCGCGGCGTCAGAGCTAGCAGTATCCGCCGGGCCGCCCTTCAGCACGAAGCGCTTGTCGCAATAACCGCAATCGACATAGCCGCGCTCATCGATTTCCAGCCACACGCGCGGATGGCCGAGCGCCGAGGGCTTGAACGCGGCGCCGCCGCGAATGTCGCCCGCACCGTCGCAGCTGACGCGGTGGGACGTGGTGAAAACGGTTTCGGGGGCCTTGCTCATGGCCGCGCTATAGCGGGGAAGCGGCGGCGATTCCAGAGCGTGCGTGGACAAGGGCGGGTCATCCTTTGGTCCGGGGTCGCGGTGCATTGGCCCTTTACCCGGCGCGGTTCGCGCCTAAATAGCATAGCCTATGGATTCCACACCCACGGTTCCGCCCGCGATCCGCATCCGCGACCTCGTCAAGCAATACGCCGCCTCAGGCAAGGCTCCGGGCAAGCTGGCCCTGCAGGGCGTGAGCTTCGACGTGCCGCAGGGCCAGATCTTCGGCCTGCTCGGCCCCAACGGCGCGGGCAAGTCCACGCTGATCAACACGCTTGCCGGGCTGGTGATGAAGACCTCGGGCAGCGTCGAGATCTGGGGCCACGACATCGATCGCGACCGGCGCAACGCCAAGGCATCGATCGGCATCGTGCCGCAGGAAATCGTGTTCGACCCGTTTTTCACCCCGATCGAGGTGCTGGAGAATCAGGCCGGGCTCTATGGCGTGCCCAAGGCGCTGCGCCGGTCGATGGACCTGCTGCGCGCGGTGCATCTGGAAGACAAGGCCAAGGCCTATGCCCGCACGCTTTCGGGGGGGATGAAGCGCCGCCTGCTGATCGCCAAGGCCCTGGTCCACAATCCGCCGATCATCGTGCTCGACGAGCCGACCGCCGGCGTGGACGTGGAACTGCGCCGCCAGCTGTGGGAACTGGTTTCGCACCTGAACAAGGAAGAAGGCGTTACCGTCGTCCTGACCACGCACTATCTCGAAGAGGCCGAGGAACTGTGCGAGCGCATCGCCATCATCAACCACGGCCAGCTCATCGCCAACAAGCCGACGCGCGAACTGGTCGACATGGCACGCGAGAAGATCGTGGTGCTGACGCTCGACCGGGACGTTCCCGCCGCACCGCAGCATCCGGCCTTCCGCAAGAGCGTGATTTCGGGTGAACGACAAGTCGAGGTCACGTACGACAAGGACCAGATGAATGCCGGCGAAGTGCTCGCCCTGGTGCAGGGACAGGGCTACGCAATCGTCGACGTCTCCACGCGCGAAGCCGATCTCGAGGACGTGTTCGTCTCGCTCACCAGCGAACCCGCGCAGGCTGCCTGAACGCCCGCAAGCGAAGTCATCCCGGATTTTGCACTTGCGAAATTGAACAAACGCGGCCCTCCCTGCCCCGCCGCGCCCGCCAGTTCGCGCTTTTCAAACGGCTTCGCGCGCGGCAAAGCGCGCGCGTGACAGAATCCTTGCAGACCCGCGGGCGGCGTGCAGCGGCCACGGATCGCGCAGAACAGGGCATGGCGCGGGCCATGACGGAAGGCAGCAGGCAGTGAGCCACGACGTCCTGATCATCGGTTCCGGCGCGGCCGGGTTAACCGCCGCGCTGGTGCTGGCGGAAAAGTGCCGCGTCCTCGTGCTGGCCAAGGGCGCGCTCGATGGTGGGTCGACCGCCTGGGCGCAGGGCGGCATCGCCGCCGTGCTCGACGAAGGCGATACCTTCGAGGACCACATCCGCGACACGATGATCGCCGGGTCCGGGCTGAACCGGCACGAGACGGTCGAATTCGTGATCGAGCACGCGCCCGAGGCGATCCGGCGACTCGCCGACCTCGGCGTTCCCTTCAATGCCGAGGCCGGCGCGCTGCACCTGACGCGCGAAGGCGGGCATTCGCACCGGCGCATCGTCCACGTCGACGATGCCACGGGCGCGGCGGTGCAGAAGGCGCTGCTGCAGGCGGCGCGCGAACACCCCAACATCACCCTGCTGCCGGGACGGGCCTGCATCGATCTGATCACCGGGCGGCACGAACAGGCGCGCTATTCCGGATCGGGCCGGGTCTGGGGAGTCTATGCGCTCGACGAGGCCAGCGGCACGGTGGAAGCGCACACCGCGCGCGCCACGATCCTCGCCACCGGCGGCGCCGGCCGCGTCTATCAGTTCTCCACCGCCCCGCGCGGCGCGACCGGCGACGGCATCGCCATGGCCTGGCGCGCCGGCGCGCGCGTCTCCAACATGGAGATGATGCAGTTTCACCCCACCTGCCTCTATCATCTGGAGGTCAAGAACTTCCTGATTACAGAGGCGGTGCGTGGCGAGGGCGGGCGGCTGATCAATCCGCGCACCGGCAAGCGCTTCATGGAATTCTACGACGCCGAACGGCTCGAACTCGCCCCGCGCGATATCGTGGCGCGCGCGATCGATTCCGAGATCAAGCGCTTCGGCCTCGATTTCGTGCACCTCGACATCAGCCACATGCCGGCCGGCTTCGTGCGCAGCCACTTTCCCAACATCTACGAGAAGCTGCTCGGCCTCGGCATCGACATGACGAAGCAGCCGATCCCGGTTGTGCCCGCGCAGCACTATACCTGCGGCGGCATCCTGATCGACCTGGCCGGCCGTACCGACCTGCCCGGCCTCTACGCGGCGGGCGAATGCACCGAAAGCGGGTTGCACGGCGCCAACCGCCTGGCCTCCAATTCGCTGCTCGAATGCTTCGTGTTCGGCGATGCCGCCGCGCGCGACATCCTCGCGCGGTGGGACAGCTTCGACGCCCCACCCGCGGTGCGCCCGTGGGACGAAAGCCGCGTGACCGATTCCGACGAGGAAGTGGTGATCAAGCAGAACTGGACCGAAATCCGCCGCTTCATGTGGAACTACGTGGGCATCGTGCGCACCGACAAGCGGCTGGAACGCGCCGCGCACCGGATCAAGATGCTGGAGGACGAGGTGAACGACTACTACGGCCACTTCCGCGTCTCGACCGACCTGATCGAACTGCGCAACCTGCTGCAGAGCGCCGACCTGATCGTCCAGTCGGCCCGCGCCCGGCACGAAAGCCGGGGCCTGCACTACAACCTGGATTATCCGCAGACCGACGATGCCGCGCGCGATACCGTCCTGACACCGCGCTGAGCCCCGGCCCCGGCCCCGGCCCCGGGCATCAGGCCATCAGGCCATCACGTTGAACAGCGTGCCCGGCTGGAGCGACGCGAGGTAGTCCTGCGCCTTCTGCTCGTCGCTCTTGCCCGTCTTGGTGCCCGACGTGGCATTTGTCGAACCGGTATCGGGGTCGGTGGTCACGCTGGTCTGCGTTTCGGTGCTGCCGTCGCTATAGGTGATGACCGTGGTCATGATCCCGCCGGCGACCGTTTCCACGCGCGAGACTTCGGTCTTGGTGTCGCCCCCACCGCCTCCACCATGACCACCGGCCGCCGCTGCCGTGACCGAGGCTGCTCCACTGGCGTCGGTGGAAGCGCTTGCGCCGGAAGCGGTTCCCTCGATCTGATCGAGCGCCTTGCCGACCGCCTCGGCATCCTTCGCGGTCAACTTGCCCGAAGCGACATCGTCGGCGATCTTCGCATCGATCGCGGCGCGGAACGCGGTGCTGTCGACCGTGCCCGAAACGCTGGCCGACATGCTCGACGCCAGCGATTGCCGGGTGTCGGCGAGATCACCTTCGACGATCTTGATCTTGTCGGCGGACAGACCGCTCGTCTGCAACAGGCTGGCCAGCGTGCTGCCGGACGAGGCGGCCGACGTGACGGCCGATGTAATGGAACCGATCGACATGGCTATTCTCCTTGCTCTCGCAAGGACGGACCGAAATGGCGGAATTCTAATATTTTTCGCTACATTTCACCGCGTTTCACACCCTGTCCGGATGCTGCGCGATGTAGCGCCAGATCGCCCCGATTGACGGACTCCTAGTCCAGATTCGGCCGCAGCCACCGCTCCGCCGCGGCCAGGTCCATCCCGCGCCGGCCGGCGTAGTCCTCAAGCTGGTCGCGCCCGATGGTAGCAACGCCGAAGTACTGGCTTTCCGGGTGGGCGAAATAGAAGCCCGAGACCGCCGCCGTGGGCAGCATCGCCTGGCTCTCCGTCAGCACGATCCCGGCGTTCTCTTGCGCGCCCAGCAGATCGAACAGGATCGGCTTCAGGCTGTGATCCGGGCAGGCCGGATAGCCGGGTGCGGGACGGATGCCGCGGTACTGCTCGCGGATCAGCGCCTCGTTGGTGAGCTGTTCGCCCGGCGCATAGGCCCACAGCGTCGTGCGCACGTGCTGGTGCAGGCGTTCGGCGAAGGCTTCGGCGAAGCGATCGGCCAGCGCTTTCAGCAGGATGTCCGAATAGTCGTCGTGCGCGGCCTTGAACCGCTCCAGATGCGGTTCGATGCCGTGGATGCCGACGGCGAAGCCGCCCAGCCAGTCCCCCGCCGGATCGATGAAATCGGCCAGGCAGAAATTGGCCCTCCCCGTTCCATTTGGCCCCCGGCTCTTGATGAATTGCTGGCGCAGGAACGGCAGGCGCACCGACCGTTCGTCGTCATCGGGATGCAGCACCACGTCGTCGCCGTGGCGGGCGCAGGGCCAGAACCCGGCGACAGCCTTGGCCGTCAGCCACTTTTCGGCGACGATGGTTTCGAGCATCGCGCGGGCATCGGCGTAGAGGTTGCGCGCGCTTTCGCCCACCACCGCGTCGTCGAGGATCGCGGGATAAGTGCCGGCCAGTTCCCAGGCGCGGAAGAACGGCGTCCAGTCGAAACAGTCGACCAGATCGGCGAGATCCCATTCGGGAAATACGTGCAGGCCCGGCTGTTCGGGCGGCGGCGCCTTTTCCGAGAAATCGGGCGCGAAGGCGTTGTCGCGCGCATCGGCCAGCGGCAGCAGCTTCGATGCGCCCTTGCCCGCGCGGGCATCGCGCACGTGCTGGTAATCGGCGGCGGTCGCCTTCACGAAGCCATCGTGCTGCGTATCCGACAGCAACTGGCTGGCGACCCCGACCGCGCGACTGGCGTCGAGCACGTGGACCACCGGGCCGTCATAAGCCGGATCGATGCGCAGCGCGGTGTGGACCTTGCTGGTGGTGGCCCCGCCGATCAGCAGCGGGATGGTCATGCCGGCGCGCTGCATTTCCTCGGCCACGGTCACCATCTCGTCGAGCGAGGGGGTGATGAGGCCCGAGAGGCCGATGATGTCGGCCTCGTTCTCGTTGGCGGCCTGCAGGATCGTCGCCCACGGCACCATCACGCCCAGGTCGATCACCTCGTAGCCGTTGCACTGGAGCACGACGCCGACGATGTTCTTGCCGATATCGTGTACATCGCCCTTCACCGTGGCCATCACGATGCGGCCCTTGGCCTTGGAGCCGGCGTCCTTCTCCGCCTCGATGAACGGGATCAGGTGCGCCACCGCCTTCTTCATCACGCGCGCGGACTTGACCACCTGCGGCAGGAACATCTTGCCCGATCCGAACAGGTCGCCAACGGTGTTCATGCCTTCCATCAGCGGGCCTTCGATCACTTCGATCGGGCGGCCGTTGCGCGCGGCGATCTGCTGGCGCGCTTCCTCGGTATCGTCGACGATATGGGCGTCTATACCCTTGACCAGCGCGTGTTCCAGCCGGCGCACGACATCCCAGCCACGCCATTCCTCGGCCGCCTTCTCGGCCGCCTTGTCCTGCCCCTTGTAGCTTTCCGCCAGATCGATCAGCCGCTCGGTGGCGTCTGCCCGGCGCATCAGCAATACGTCCTCGCAGGCTTCGCGCAGCACGGGATCGATCTGGTCGTAGATGTCGAGCTGGCCGGCGTTGACGATCGCCATGTCCATGCCCGCCGGGATGGCGTGGTAGAGGAACACCGAATGCATGGCGCGCCGCACCGTCTCGTTGCCGCGGAACGAGAACGAGAGGTTGGACAGGCCGCCGGAAATGTGGACGTGCGGGCAGGCCGCCTTGATCTCGCGCGTGGCCTCGATGAAATCGAGCGCGTAGCGGTCGTGCTCCTCGATGCCGGTGGCAACGGCGAAGACGTTGGGATCGAACACGATGTCTTCGGGCCGGAAGCCGATGCCCGTCAACAGCGTGTAGGCGCGGCTGCAGATTTCGACCTTGCGCTCCTTGGTGTCGGCCTGACCCTTTTCATCGAAGGCCATCACGACCACGGCCGCGCCATAGTCCATGCATTTGCGCGCGTGATCGAGGAAGGCTTCCTCGCCTTCCTTCATCGAAATCGAATTGACGATCGGCTTGCCGGAGACACACTTGAGGCCCGCCTCGATCACCTCCCACTTCGAGCTGTCGATCATCACCGGCACGCGCGCGATGTCGGGTTCGGCAGCGATCAGCTTCAGGAACGTGGTCATCGCCTCGACCGCGTCGAGCAGGCCCTCGTCCATGTTGACGTCGATCACCTGCGCGCCGTTCTCGACCTGCTGGCGCGCGACCTCGACCGCCTTCGCGTAGTCCCCCGCGAGGATCAGCTTCTTGAACGCGGCGGAACCGGTAACGTTGGTGCGTTCGCCGACGTTGACGAAACGGGAAGAGGCTTGGGTGGTCATCTGATGCTCCCCCCTCCCGCTTGCGGGAGGGGCCGGGGGTGGGTTCTTTTCTCTTGGAGCGGGCGCCGTTGCGCTGCCCACCCCTGCCCCCTCCCGCTAGCGGGAGGGGAACTGGTTCACGCCGCCATCACGAACGGTTCCAGCCCGGCCAGGCGCGTGACCTGATCGGGATGGGGCAAGGCGCGCGGGGCAAGCCCGGCAACCGTCTGGGCCATCGCCGCGATGTGATCGGGCGTGGACCCACAGCAGCCGCCGAGGATGTTGACCTGGCCGTGATGGGCCCATTCCCGGACGAGACCGGCGGTGGTCAGCGGCATCTCGTCGTATTCGCCCAGTTCGTTGGGCAGGCCGGCGTTGGGATAGACCATGATCAGCGTGTCGGCGATTTCCGACAGCGCCTTCACGTGCGGGCGCAGCTGGGTGGCGCCGAACGAGCAGTTGAGGCCGATCGTGACCGGCCGGGCATGGCGCACCGCGTACCAGAACGCCTCCACCGTGTGGCCGGACAGGTTGCGGCCGGAAAGGTCGGTCAGCGTCATCGACAACATGATCGGGATTTCGCGGCCCAGCGCCGCCTCCACCTTGCGCACCGCCATCACCCCTGCCTTGGCGTTCAGCGTATCGAACACCGTCTCGATCAGGATGAAGTCCGCCCCCCCTTCGACCAGCGCGGCGATCTGTTCGGCATAGACATCGACGAGGAAATCCCAGTCGATCTCGCGGAAGCCGGGGTCGTTGACGTCGGGCGAGAGCGACAGCGTCTTGTTGGTCGGACCGATCGCGCCGGCAACGAAGCGCGGGCGGCCATCTTTAGCGGCGAACTCGTCGGCGATCCGCCGGGCGAGCTTCGCGGATTCGAGGTTGATCTCGCGCACCAGATGCTCGGCCGCGTAATCCGCCTGGCTGATGCGGTTGGCCGAGAACGTGTTGGTTTCGGCAATGTCCGCCCCGGCCTCAAAATAGGCGCGATGGATCGATTCGGGCACTTCGGGCTTGGTCAGCGCGAGAATGTCGTTGTTGCCCTTCTGGTCCTTGGCCAGCCCCAGCGTGCCGGCATAGTCCTCCTCGGACAGCTTCCAGCGCTGGATCTCGGTGCCGAAGGCGCCATCGGTGATGAGAATGCGCTGGCGCGCCTGATCGAGCAGCGCGGCGCGGGCGGAGGATGGGGTGAGAGTCATGCGGCCTTTTCCAGTGCGGGACGGCCGGGACGCAGACCAAGCAGGTGGCAGATTGCGTAGCTCAGTTCGGCCCGGTTGAGCGTGTAGAAGTGGAAATCGCGCACGCCGCCGGCATAGAGGCGGCGGCAGAACTCGGCGGCGATCGTCGCGGCGACGAGCTGGCGCGAGGCGGGATGCGTGTCCAGCCCTTCGAACAGGCCATCCATCCACGCCGGGATCGCCGCGCCGCAGGCCGCCGCAAACTTGCGCGTCTGTGCGACGTTCGACACGGGCAGGATACCCGGCAGCACCGGCGCATCGATCCCCGCCGCCGCCAGCTTGTCACGGAAGCGGAAGAACGTCTCGGGTTCGAAGAAGAACTGGCTGATCGCGCGCGTGGCGCCGGCATCGAGCTTGCGCTTGAGGTTGTCGATATCCGCCTGAACGCTGGGCGAATCCGGGTGGCTTTCGGGATAGGCCGCGACCGAAATCTCGAACGGCGCGATCGCCTTCAGCCCGGCGACGAGTTCCGCCGCGTTGGCATAGCCTTCGGGGTGGGGCGTGAACGGCACGCCGGGCGCGCCCATGTCGCCACGCAGCGCTACGATATGCCGCACGCCGGCGTCCCAGTACCCTTCCGCCACCTCGCGGATTTCCGCCTTGCTGGCGTCCACGCAAGTCAGGTGCGCGGCGGCCGGCAGGCGCGCTTCGGAAATGATCCGCGCGACGGTGCCGTGGGTGCGATCGCGCGTGGAGCCGCCCGCGCCGTAAGTCACCGAAACGAACTGCGGCTCCAGTGGCGCCAGCGTGGTCACCACATCCCAAAGCTGCGTCATCAGCGCGTCGGTCTTGGGCGGGAAGAATTCGAAGCTCACGCGAATGTCGCCGGGAAGCCCGGCGAACAAAGGCGTATCGAGAGCGGTGCGCGCTTCGCGCAGCTGGTCGTAGGACGTGGTCATGACGTGGCCTTCCGCCCGGTGCGGGCATGTTCGGGCTGGATAGAGGTGACGTTGCCGGCCGGAGCAGCCTGGACGTGCGCGCTGCGGACGCCGGTCCAGACCTTTACGATCAGTTCGTGCCCCGGCAGCGCACGTTCGCCATCGGGTTTGAACCCCGCATCGAGCAGGAGCTTTTCCACCTGGGCGTCTGAAAAGCCAAGACGCGCATGAGCGTGCGCGGTGCGCAGTTCCTCGCGGTCGTGCGCGGCGAAATCGACGATGGCGACACGGCCGCCCGGCGCGGTGACCCGCGCGGCTTCGGCCAGCACCGCTTCCGGCGCGATCGCATAGTGCAGCACCTGATGGAACAGCACGGTATCGAAGCTGCCCGGCGCGAACGGCAGTTGCGCGAAATCGCCCTGCACCAGTTCGACCCGGCCGGCGGGCAGATGCTGGAGCCGGGTGCGGGCCACGCGCAGCATTTCCGGGCTCTTGTCGAGCGCCACCACACGATCGGCCCGCGCCGCGAACAGTTCGGCCATGCGCCCCGTGCCGGTGCCCACGTCCAGCACGCGGCCCAGTGCCGGGGATTCCGCACCCTGCCCCAGCATCTCTACCAGCGCGGCTTCCACCGGGCCGTCGGCGATGTGCAGGCTGCGCAGGTGGTCCCATTGCTCGGCATGGCGCGCGAAGTAATCGGCGGCATGCGTCTCGCGCAGGGCGCGCACCGCATCGAGATGCTGGCGATCCTCCGAACAGCGCAGGCCGAACCCGGCATCCGTCTCTTCCGCCACGGCCAGCAGGCGGGCCACCACCACCCCGATCGCGGCGCTCTCGCCCCCGGTATCGGCATCGCTGCCGATCGCGGCGCGCAGGAACACCCATCCGCCTTCGCGGCGGCGTTCGGCCAGCCCGGCATCGCACAGGATCTTCACATGGCGCGAAACGCGCGGCTGGCTTTGCCCCAGCAC
>NZ_DDFB01000010.1:0-75002 GCF_002336885.1 Novosphingobium sp. UBA1939
CATCAAGATCGGCATGGCCAACCTTGCCTATAACTTCCAGCGCCTCGCATGGCTTGAGGGGCGTACTGCGCCCGCGTGACCCAAAAACCGGCCCACGCAGCCGGCTCCGCCAAGAAAATAAGCAGATCAGCAACCCAAGCCTGGAGCTCGCCACCCGCTCCTGTGCCATCACATCGCAATTACGCCAAAATCAGACGGTTCTTCGAGGTGTCCATGCTTCAAAACCGACGCGGCCTGAACCGAAGGGTGGACCACCCCCTTACTTCGGCGAGGGCGCTGCACTTTCAATGCAAATCCTTCGGCTGGCCCGCAGGCCGTCTTTGGGGGAATGACCGCTATCTCGGGCAGGTCATCCCGCATTCTGTCTTGTTTGATGGGGGATTCTCATCGCGCGCGTTGGGGCGGTCCGAACGGTGCAGCAAGATTGGCACCATCTGGCATTCCGATCATGATCTTCATGCGGTATTTCAATCACCTGCAAAACGGGAGCGTGGATTCGCGCGGCTTTCAGCGTTGGCGTCCGGGGTGGGCCGTTCAGCGATATGAGGAAAGGGAAGCGAACCGGTCTTCCTTGTAGCCAATAATGGCTGACGGGGTGATGGACCGGCAGTTGGCGATCGATCGGATGATGGAGATCGCTTGAAGGCGAGGTAGCGGGGGCAATGACAAACGGGTTTCTGGCGCAACTAGCGGATGCGGTGAAAGGGAAGGCCGTGCCGGTTCCCTTGCCGAGTTGGTGCAATCCCAAGATTGCCGAGATCGAGGAACTGATCGAGGTGAAGCAGCGCGACGCGAGTTCGAGCTGGGCCGGATATATCCGCTACACGGACGCGCAAGGCGAGATGAGCGAGCGGCGTATCGTCTGCCGGTCGATCGAAGGGTATGGGAAGGCGGAAACCGTCAATGCCTGGTGCTGTGAGCGAAAAGCGAGCCGGTCCTTTCGGATCGACCGGATGGCCGAGCTGGTCTGCCTGGAAACGGGCGAGGTGCTTGATCCGATACAGCATTTTGAACAGTTGAGGTTGCACGGCGCCTTGAAGGTGAAGGACAAGTCACTCAACGATTTTGGTCGCATTCTGGTGTTCATGGCGCGCTGTGATGGCGAAGTTCATCCGCTGGAGGCCGAAAGCGTGGATGAGGCGCTGGAGCGCTATATTCTCCGCTTCGGCGGCGATGACAGAATGCTGGCCAGCGCGCAGGCGAACATCGGCAAGATCGCACCCGATGGCGACGATTTCGTGGCATCGCTGGATCGCATCCAGCATCACCCTGAAGCGCGGAGTTTGAGCCGGCTTCTGCTCGACTGTGTATCCAACGTGGCGAGTGCCGACGGCGAACTGCATCCCAGCGAGGTGGAGTGGGCGGGACTGGTGTCGGATACGCTGAAGGTGATGGCGCGGTAGGTTACTGCATTAGGCTTTAGGCATTCTGCGTTTCATATTGCTTATATGAGCCCTTTTGCTGCCAAGTGCCTGTAGTGTTCTCCCAAGGCGGTAAGACGAACTGTCTTCGATTCCATGGCCGCATGCCACATGTGCGGAGCACCCTCGGGTACCAGTAAACCGACGCGGTTATATTTCTGCAGGACGGCGAAGATGGCGTTGTGGTCTGGATCGGGAGCAGGAACGCCTTGAGGATCATCCTCCCACGACTCATGCCGCTCCGGCTCGTAAGTAGGATCGAGGGGCATCTGGTACCCTGCCAACGGAAAAAACTCGGAGATTTTTCGCAGTTCGGAAAGTTCAAGAGGTGGTTGAACTTTGCGCAGAGAAACAAAGCGCTTCACGTTGGTTTTGAATACAGGGCGCTGTGCCCATGGTCCAAGTGACTGATCAACATGAGCGTATACTCCGCCAGGTGTGACTTCTCCAACTAGGTTAGCCGCGGCTCCGCCCAGTGCGTCGACCAAGAGGGCGGTGAATACTCCGGCGCCATTCTGCTCGCTTGCGTATTGCTCGTCTGTCGAGGCAGTGAGGATGGACACGCCGTCACTGATTTCAGCGACCCTTTGTTGAAGCGCGCTTCCTCCAGCCACGCCGCTATGGCAGCTGTCGAGGATTATGACGCGGTTCGCTATTTTGGAATTGTTGGCCATCGTCATTATCTCGGCGAGAGGGACGCCATCATTGCCTGTTTTCACATCGGAAGTGCAAAGATAGCCGCCCGTTGCTTCGATATGACCATGTCCCGCAAAATAGAGGAGAGAAATCTCACCATCTCCCGCAAAGAGCTCTGTTATCGCGCTTCGAAGCATGTCCCGGGAAATGATGTTCGCCGGGGTGGATCCAGTGATATGGCGTACGCCAAAGTTCACTGATCCATCAGCATGTCGATCGAGCATGGATTTGACTGCGAAAGAGTCGTTCACACACCCATAGAGAGGTGATACACTTTCGTAATAGTCAATACCGACAATCAGTGCTTTGCGAGACATTCAAAATAGCTCCCTGATCGCGTCAGCGATTGATTTTCCATTCCACTTTACAATCTTATTAGCAGAATTTTTTACGACCGAAGACGTTTTTTCCGAAGCCCATGGTTCTATGGCGATAATTGGTTTTCCATATAATAAGGAAATATCAATTTCTTTATTGATCCATTTGCTATATGTAGAATATACTCCTGCAAGAATAATAACTCCACTGCATCCTTTTATTTTTGCATCTATCGCATCGTGCAATTGTTCGTCTGATCCGTTTGTGTGGATTGGGTCATTTTTTGGAACGGAGTGATCGTAGTAAGATATTCCATGTTCTGATAAGAATTTTACCATCTTGTCATAGGCGTCACCATATTTCCAGGAATGGCTTATGAATATTCTATATGTCTTGTTCATAATTATATCCTTCGATATTATGGCGATTATATTTTTTCGTAATCAATAATTGATAAATTTATACTATATGGGGTTTGCGCAGAATAGATCTTGTGTAATTTTCTATTCAGTGGTAAAATTGTCCGTCGTCCCCCTCCGTAGAGTCAGTATGGATATCCTAGGCTATGGCTTGTTGTAATGGATATTGGTCAGTGAAAGGCAGACCAAGATGGATCGGATTTGGCGACTGGCTATGCACAAGGCACACGCTATCATAGCCGATCTGGGTGACAGTCCATATTTTGCGCCTCGGCTCGTGTACGTCAATGCAGTACGCAGCCCGTGATCGTGTCGAACGCGCGCCAGTTGGCAGGCCATCAGCAATGGCGTTTGGCAATCGCCGACAGCGAATAAACGCCGGCAACCAGAACGCCAGAAATGCCAGCCAGTCGAGATCACGATAGCCGAGGGCGGCAAGCGCCTTTTTTCCCAACATGATCGCGATGACGGATGGAACGAGGACTGCCGCCATCGCGGCAAAACCCTTCCAATGGCACGAGATGTAGATCCCCAAAAATCTCACGAACCAGATTTCTCGCGGCGTCAGCGGGGAATGGAGGCGATGTTCCCTTTTCGCGATAACTGTGTGTTCGAGTTTCAGGCATCCCGGTGACCTCACCTGATTTGCGATACGAGATCTTCAATAGTCAGGGTGTTGATCTGACGATGCAACATCCTGTGGCAATTCGCGCACACCAGCGCGAGGTCATCCAGCTTGGTCTTTTCCCCTGGCTTCATTTGAAACACGGGCTTTTTGTGATGAGCCTCGATATAGCCTTCACCCAATTTCCCGTACCGCTTAGAGAAATCGAACTTGCAGCATTCGCAACGCAGTGCGCCCTCGGCGGCGAAGACCTTGGCCTTCTTGCGTTCCGTTAACTGGCGGTTGCGCTCGTAACGCTTGTGCATCCGGTGGGTCACGCTGCCTTCTTCAGCTTCATCGGCTCCGTCGCCCGTTTGCAGAAGTTCCGCCCAGGCAAGGGGATCGTCCAACGTCTCGCGAATTAGCGTTGCAGCTTGCTTCAGCGCAGGCCGGTTGTTGGCAAATTCATTCCAAACCAGGGCATCGAGCTTCCCGCCGCGCTGCATCCCGCGCTTGCCTTGCTGAAGGAACGCAGGGTCAAATCGGCGGAAGTTCATCATCTTGAGATAGACGCCATTGGCATTGCGGAATGTGGGGCTGAGCGTGCCGCCCTTCAGCACGGCTAATTTGCGCAGGATCTCAGTGAGCTTGGCCACCTTCGGGCTGTCCTTGCCCGCCGGAGAAGATGGTGATTGCATGTACAGGTCTAGCGCGAGGATCAGTTCTTCGCGGGTCCAGGTGTCGTTGCGCGGCAAATTGGGTTTTGTCGGCGGCGCAGCGGCGTTGCTCTCAATCACGGTGAAACCGACGGCGCGCAAGCGTTTGATCAGCGGCACGCCCCCTGCCTTCTTGATGCGATGGTCGTATGGAATTCGCATGCCATGGGCCTGGGCCACATTCGCGATGGCTTTGGATGCATAGCGCTTGCCGTTGTGGACCAGCCAATACGCCGTAGCGTCACGAAACCCATATTTCTCATAGAACGCTTGCTGACCAATGCGGTCATATTCCGCGATGGCCTTCAAGACGCCTTCGCGATGGATGTCTCGTATCCCCATGCAAATTCACCCAACTCCCCGGAGCGATAATCGCCTATGCGGCCGATGCAGCATGGCCCCCTAGGGATAGTAGGGGAAATAGTTCGATGAGGGCAGTCCGAAGCGGAACGGATTTGGATCGCTCCAGGCGCAGGGTGTTTCCGACTACCAGCGGATCATTCATGAATACGGCATTGCCGTATATTGCGCTTGCATGCCATACGGCAATGCCGTATAGAATTGCCATGCACACGGTAGTCGAAACGCCTGAATTCCTCTCCGCCGCGCGCAAGGCCAGGATGTCGGATGAGGAACGGCTTGGCGCGATCGATTTCATTGCGGCCAATCCGGAAGCGGGAGATCTGATTCCAGGTACGGGTGGATGCCGCAAGGTTCGCATTGCCCGACAGGGCAAAGGCAAGAGCGGCGGTTATCGTGTGGTGACCTATTACACCGAGGTCGATCAGCCGGTGTTCCTGCTGACGGTTATTTCCAAGGGGAAACAGGCCAATCTGACCGACCGGCAGAAGAATGAATTGAAGAAGGGCAAGCAGCGATGATCGAACAGGACTTTGAAAGCCTGAAGCGCGGTCTGGCGCAGGTGGAAGCCTACAAGGCCGGTGCTCGTGATGGTTTCGTCGAACATACGCCGATCGATATCAAGGCGATCCGCAAGGCGGCAGGCAAGACGCAGGGGGAATTCGCATCGGCCTATCACCTGCCGATCGGCACGGTGCGGGACTGGGAACAGGGCCGGCGGCAGCCGGACGCCCCGGCGCGCGCGTTGCTGACGATCATCGCGGCCGATCCGGCGGGGGCGGAGCGGCTGCTGGCAGGCTAGCCAGTTCGATTCGAGCCACACCCTTACGATCGCGTAATGGCGGCAGGCCGCCGCTTCCATCTTCGCTTGCGTCCTGAGCCCACCGTTGCCGTCCATGGTGTGTCCGGCTTCCCCGATCAGTCCCTTGCCGAATGTGCGGGAAGCGTTATCGCTGTGGTTCGACGAGGGGGAGACCGGGGATGAGTGACCAGGCTGTGTTCGGTGTTTGTGCGAGCGGCGACGGGTACGAAAAGCATTCTACCCGCCCTCCTGCGCCGTCTCCGTCGCGCGATGGCGGCGGTTCAACCCGACCCAGCCCGACACCTTCGCCTTCCAGCCCGCCTCCGCCGCAGCGGCAGAAGTAGGACGCGGTATCCTGACGCCGATCGAGCGAATGCGATGTGCGGGGATCCACGTCACAAGGTCTCCCCAGTCGTCATTCATGACCCAATGGTGTTCGGTCCTTACGCCATCAGGCGTTTCCCGTGCGTCGACATACATCAGCATGTCGCCGTTTCCGCCCAGAATGTAGGGGCCGAATGCCGCGTGTTCGAAACGGGCTAGGTTGGTGCTGTAGAGGAACATCCCGTCGTCGGTTTCGACGGAGAGTTGCCTTGGCTTCGATCTGGTATATTCGGCTAGGTGCTCAAGCGAACTGAGCGTATCATCCGACCATGAATAGCCGGTGTGGCGGAAAATCCACCGGAAGACGTTGCGCCCGGTTGTGCGCCATAGCACCCCGGCAGCAAGAGTTGCCACAAACGCGTTAAGCATCCGCGCAGCGGGAGGCAAGGCGGGCGTGAGCCAGATTGAGAGTGCCGCGATCATCCCGAAAGCAAGGGTCAGGAAGACCGTGTCTACCGGCTTGTGGTGCTGGCGAATGCCGACGTACGCGAGCAGATAGGCAACGTAGCCGCTGCCAAGCACGGTTTGCAAACTCCAGGGAAGATTGGCGAGTTTGCTCAAGATGTCTGCATCCACGATCGGGTCCTCCTTCTATCGAATCTGGCAGGGGACGAGCCGGCGTCAACCAGCCACTTCCATCTTCGCCCGCGTTTTGAGCCCGCCATTGCCGTCCATGGTGTGTTCGGCTTCGCCGATCAGCCACTTTTCGCGGTCGATCTCCGCCTTGAAGCCGCTGGTGGTGGCCTTCATGCCGGGGGCAATCAGGGCATCGCCCAGCGCCAGGGTGAGATCGAGCGAGGCGGTGGCGCGCTTCAGGCGATTGGTTTCGGCGGCGGCTGCGGCGCTGGCGTCTGCCTCGCTGGCGTAAACGCGTTTCAGACGCTTGCGGTTCTTGCCACCGGCACCGGCCGTCTTGCGTGCCGCCGCGCTGCGATCGTGCCATTGCGCCTCGGCACCATCCTGCCCCTGTTCGCGGGCGGAGCGGCGGTAAGCCGTCCTGCTGGTCCGCCGGCGATCGATGACCAAGGCGCCTATCGGCTTGCCGGTGGCCGTGGTGGTGGCGTTGATCGGCGCAAGGATGAGGCAGCCGCCCTTGACCGTGGCGACCGCATCATAACGCCGGCCAAGATCGCGCAGGAACTGCATATCGCTTTTGTTGTGCTGTTCGATCGCCGTGACGGTGGTGCCGGTGAGATCCGCATGGCAGCGCGGGGCAAGGCCATGATCGGCAGCAATCTGCCCGACGATGTCCGCCAGCGTGCGGCCGGTCCAGGCACGCGTGCGGCGGGTGCGGAAGCTGCCCTTGAAATCGGCCGAATGGGCGGTGATCGTCACGCGATCAGGCGGGCCATCCCACGACACGTCATCGACGGTGAAAGCGCCCTTGTCGACCAGGCCGGGCGTGATGCCGGTGCCGCGGAGCCATCCGATCCGCACCGTCAGCACCGCACCTTCGGGCGGCAGGGCCAGCTTGCCATCATGATCGTGGACCACGATCTCGAGCGCGTCCGCCTCTTCCCCGCGCTTTTCCGTGAGGCGCAGCGAGAGCAGGCGCGGAGCGAGCTTGTCGGTCAGATCCTTGCCGGCAAGCATGACCTGCCATCCGGCGCGGGGCTGGACATAGGCCTGCCCCTTGCTGCTGAGGGTGGCCGCCGCCATCAATCGACCCGCGCGAGCTCGATCGAAAAGGCATTGCGGCGGGCGATGCCTTCCTCTGTGAAGTTGTCCTTCTCCTCATCGATCCGTTCGATGGTGTAGGTGCCGATGACATTGCCCAGACCATCGGCCAGCGGCCATGCTTCCCCTTCGTCCGCCATGCGCGCGAGGGTTTCGATGGCGAAGTAATCGCCCACCAGTTCCGGCACCAGCGTTCCCGTGATCGAAATGCGGTCCTCACCGGGGCCAAGGAACTGGCTGGCCGGGCGCGCGCCGAAACGGTCGCTGCGATCGTGCCGCCAATCGCGGCTGCGGCGCAGGCGATCGAACAGGGCGGAATCGGTTTCGAAAACGAACATGCCAATGGCGGCAAGCATGGTGTGGTTCTCCTAGAAATCGTCCCCGAAGCTGCCTAGGCCGCGCCGCCGCTGTTCATCCTCGATCCGGCGCATCACGCGATCGACCAGGGCATCGGCATCCTCGCCGGGCTGCTGGTGGATGTGGATCTCGAGCTTGAGCGGCGCCCGCGCGGCGGTGGACGGGGAGGGCTGACGCGCGGGCGCCATGGCCGGGCCGGCGAGGGCGGGGCCGACGGATGCCAGCATGGCGCCGCCAGCGAGAGCGCCGGCAGCCGGGCCAGCACCTGGGTGCAGCGCAGGGCCGGCCAAAGCCGGCGCGGCGAGTGCGAACGTGCCGGCGCCGGCCACACCGGCGGCAACCCTGCCTATCGCGCGCATGGGGTGCCGGCCGCCGCGATCGATGCCGAGCGCGAGGCCGCTGGTCATGAACCCGCCCATGGCCATGAACAGGCGTGACGGACTCTTGATGCCGAAGAAGTTCTTGAATGCGGCAATGCCGTTGCGGGCCACTTCCAGCAGGCGATTGCGCAAGGCCATTGGGCTGATCATCATCAGCAGACCCTGCATCATGGCCGCGCCAGCGCCTTTCAGCCATTCGCCGGCGCCGGACAGGGTGCTCTTGATCCATTGCCAGCCCTTCTGGAAGGCCGCCTTGATCTTGTCCCAATTGGTATAGACGAGATAGGCGAGCACGACGATCGCTGCGCCAATGGCCACGATGCCGACCACCATCAGGTTAGCCATCATCATGGCACCAGCGCGCATTACGCCCTGCGCCAGAAACAGTGCCGCCATGCGCAAGCCGCCAAAGGCAGAACTGGCCATCGTGAAGATGTTGCGGGCGGTGGCCACGGTGTTCAGCACCGTGCCGAAGCCGAACTGGAATGCGCCGAGCGCGACCTTGCCGGCGATGAAGACCGTGGCCAGCGTCATCAGTCCACTGGCCAGTTGCGGGTTGGCCTGCGCCCACTGGTTCGCGCGCTGAATCATGCCGTTGACGGTGCCAAGGAAGGCGGAGGCCGAAGGCAGGAGCGTGGTGCCCAGCGTGATGGCGAGGGCGCTGGCGGTGCCCAGGAAGGATTGCCAGGCGACCGAGGCATCCTGCGCCTCTCGCTGGGCAAAGGTCTGCGCGGTGGTGCCGCCCGATTGCGCGATCTGGGCGCGCATATCGCGATAGTCCTTCATGTTGAGGATCAGCGCGCGCAGGGCGGACTGTGCCTGCATGTCTTCCACCACGAAGCCCAGCTTCGACAGATCGCCGCCGAGCGCCTTGCTGGTGACATCGGCCAGCGCCTCCATGGGCGTCTTGCCTTCGGCATAGGCGCGTTTCAGCGCGGCGGGCAGATCGACACCGAACTTCTTCTGGAACGATGCGATCACGGTGGGCGAATTGATCTTGGCGAGAAGGTTCTGGACGTTGGTGGCGGCTTCTTCCGAAGTGCCAGCGGTGCGGCGGGCGATCTGCAGCGCGGCGGTCAGATCCGCGACCGCACCAAGACCGGACTGGCCCAGCGACTGCATCTGCGCGGTCAGGCCGGGGAAGTAGCGGGCCATGTCCTTCACTTCGAACGCGCCAGCGTTGCCGCCCGCCGCCATGATATCGAGTGCGCGGCCGGTTTCCCCGATACTGACCTTCAGGTTGTTGAGATTGGCGAATGCGGCGGCGGCGCCATCGGCGATTTCGACCTTGAACGCGGTGCCAAGCCGGCCGATTGACCCGATCATCAACTGCGCCTGGCGCGGATCGAGACCGAAGCCAGCCAGCGTATCGACGCCCGCGCGCATCGCTTCGGGCAACTGGTGCGCGGCATCTGCGGCGGCCATGATGTTGCGCGCCATGGCCTGCGTTTCCGCGTTGGACAGGTTGGCCTTTTGCTGGATGTCCACCATGCCGCTGGAGAAATCCATGGCGGCCTTGCCGGCCAGGACGATGGGGGCGGCAAGGCCGATGCCGCCAGCGACATTCGCGGCGCCGCTGGACTGCAGCGCGCCGCCGCGCGCGGCGATGCGCGCGGTATCGCCCTTGAAGGCGTTTACGCGCTTCTGCTTTTCGATCTGGGTATTCACCCTGGCAAGCTGGGTGGCGATATCCTTTTCCTTTTCAGCCAGGTGGGCGAGGTTCCCGGTGCCGCCGGCGATGGCGGCGGCCACGTCCTTCATCTGGCCCTTGAGATCGCCTGCCTGCCGGTTGAGACCGCGCAGTGCCTGATCGCCGGATTTGCCCAGCCCGATCATGTTGCGCAGCGCGCCGGAGAGCTTATCGTCTCCCAGGAACTGCACGATCAGGCTAAGCTTGTTGTCCATCGTCCGCGCTCCGCCGCCCTATTCCTGCCCCTGCATCCGGTTCCAGCGCGCGACGGCGAGGCGGCGCCAGCGGCAAAGTTCGAAGAAATCCATCGCCAGTAGATCGGCGATGGGCCAATGGAACACCGCCGCGATATCGGCGATCATGGCATCGACGTTCAGCCGCCCCCCATCTGCGCCAGCGCCGCCTTGATCGACGGCGGCAGAAAAAAACCGCGCACGGTACCCGCCACTTCCATCAGATCTTCGGTGGAGAGCATTTCCGCTTCCTGCGTGGTGATGAACGGCGTGGCGATGCGCGGGACGACGGTGAGCAGCGCGTCCACGTTGCCGGCGAACAGGTCTTCCACTTTCAGCCCGCCGCGCAGATCCCCGGCGCGGGGCTTTTTGAGAAGAAGCTTGTCGATCACCTGGCCGGACTTGCGCTCGATCGGTTCCATCAGCGTGATCATGGCGGAGGAGGACGGCGGCGCGGGCTCTGCGGAAGGAGCAGCCGCGATCGGCGGCGTTGCGGCAGTCGGTAACGTTTCGGGGATTTCCATGGCGGGTTCCTGGGGCGGGATTGTGCAGGTCTGGTTCTCCCTCCCGGCGCCCGCCACTGTCGCCGGGAGGAAGCTGGTGCGGGGCGCGGGCGCGCCCGAACCGTCAGGCGCCGATGGCGGCGCGGATCTCCGCGCGGCGATCGATGCCGAAAACCTTGAAGATACCGGCGACGAGATCGATCTCGATCCAGTCCACGCCGTCGACGGTGAGCTTGTAGTAGCTGCAGGCCATCTTGTACTTGTGCTGGGTATCGTCACCCGGCTTGGCGTTGCCGAAATCAACCTCGGCATAGCGGCCCAGCACCACGATCTCGACCGCCTGGACGTCTCCGGTGGTATCGTCCTGATAAGCGCCGGCAAAGCGGACCAGCCCGGCATTGTGCGTGGCCGCGCCAAAGCTGCGCAGGGCGGAAGCGATCAGACCGCCGATCGTGAATTCGAGCTCCAGCTTGTCGAGCCCCATATCGATCGGGACGGGGCCAAGCATGCCGCCGCCGCGCCAGTCCTCGAACTTGATCATCAGCTTGGGAACGGTGACTTCGGCGGCTTCACCCCGGTGGTCGTTGCCATCGAGGTAGAGCCCCATATCCTTGAGCTTTGAAGGGAAACCCATCGTGCTGTCTCCTGTCAGGCGGCGATCTGTGCGGCGAAATCGCGGTAGTAGCGGTCGGTGATGCGCTGGTTCAGCGTGAGCCCTTCGAGCGGGGCGGCAGGGGTGAAATCGTAATCGATCACCAGCTTGCCGGCGGCGAGATCGGTTTCGCTGTTGAGCGCCGGATCGAACCAGGCGCGCGCGCCGATCAGCCGGTTGCCCACCGTGAGGGTGCGGAAGCGCGCGTTGATCGTTTCCAGCATGTCCTTGACCAGGCGCGCAGTCAGTGGCTTGTCCACGGCCCAGACGAGGCCGTTGGCGATTTCATCCTGCAGGATCTGCGAGGTGCGGACCGCGCTTTCGAACGCCCAGGGGCCGGACTCGGCGCAGGTGCGGTTGCCCCAGAAGACGAAGCCCGTGGGGAGGCGGACCATGGTGACGATGCCGGCCGCGTTGAGCGTGGAGACATCGGTGGATTCGTCCTGGATGTCGAAGAACAGATCCTTTGAAATGCCCGAAACGCCGGCAACCGCCACGTTGGACAGCGTCTTGTGCCAGCCTTCGGTTTCATCGATCAGCGCGCGCATGCCCAGGGCGCGCGCCACGGCGTCACCGGGGGAGGTACTGGTCCAGTTGGGCCAGATCAGGGAGAGTTCACGCTGGGCAAAGAGGGTGCGATAGGTGACGACATCGGCAATGGTATCGCCCACGGCGCGCGCATAGGCACGGCCACGCAGCCGCGCGGCGACGACGGCCAGTTCGGTGGCGACTGCCTGGCTGTCGAGCCCCGGCGCGCCGATGATGCGCGGGCGGAGCCCGGTACGCGCTTCTGCGGCCAGCAATGCCTGCATGCCTGAATAGTCGGCGATATTGCCCACGACCAGGTCATCCTGATCGGCGGCATCGGCATCGGCCGCTACGCGCACAAGCACAACCTGAGGGCTGACCTGATCGTTGATCGCCTCGAGCGCGGCGGGCAGCGTGCCGGTTGCGCCGATGCCGGCCAAGGCACGGCGCACGTCGGTGACAAGGACCGGGGTGTCGAGCGGGAAATCGGCGGCGGCGGCATCGGGCGCCGTTCCGACCAGGCCGATGACGGCGGAGGCGGCGGCCGAGATGGTGCGCGCGCCGGTGACAAGCAGATTGGTCTTGATGCCGTGCAACATGGCGCAGCTCCTATCGGTTCAACGGGATGGTCAGGCGGGTAAGCGCGTTGCCGGCGAGGTCACGCCGGCGGGACAGGATGGTGACGGCGGTCAGCCCGGTGGCGAGTTCGCCGGTGTAGGTTACGCCCTGCACGGCGATGCGCGGTTCCCAGCGCGCCAGGGCAATCGCGATAGCCATGGTGCAGAGCATCAGCGTGGCGCGGTGCAGGGGCTGATCGAGCAGTTGCAGGAACAGGCAGCCGTAATCGCGGTTCATCGGGCGTGAGCCGATCGGCGTTGTCACGATATCAGCAACGGACTGGCCAAGGTGGTCATCGCCCGCCAGCACCTTCCCGGTTGCGCGGTCCATGCCCGTCAGACTGGTCATAGGGGCATACCCGTCTGGGCGCTGCCGCCCTGGACGCCGCCGTGCTTGTGGCCTTTCAGGCTCTTGCCCGCGCCGATCACATCCTCGTCACCCGTCACAGTGCCGGAGGCGGAAAGATTGCCTTCGACCGTCACGCTCGCGCGGATGGACACCGTGCCGCCATCGGGCAGGGCGAGTGCCAGTTCGTGCGCGTCGGGATCGTAGGACAAGGTGGCGCCATCGCTGAACCGGACGAGCGCGCGCGGATCGGACGCCGGCAGGGGGAAGGCGTCGCAAGCGACCCCGCCGAGCGCAATGGCGGCACCGATATCGCCCGCCGGGCAAAGAAGCATCACCTGTTCGCCCACGGCCGGTGGCAGCCAGATTCGGATTGCGCCTAGGCGCGGCGCGATCCAGCGGATCGGAGGGGTTTCGACGCCATCGTCGATCCGGACCGTGCAGGTACCGCTCGCATGATCGATCGCACTGACAACGCCATAGCGGATCAGTTCGTCGGGATCGGTCGGGTGGTCTTCGGGCGTTCGCATGAGCGCACCAGACACTGGCTGTGCGACGTTCGCCACGGGGCCGCGTTGTGCCCCCGGCATGCACAACGCGGTTGCGCGAAATCGGAGCTTTCCGGCGATTATTCCGGTACCGGCACTTCGGGCAGGGGTTCGGGGTTGGTGATCGCGCCGATTGCGATCTTGTGTTCCACGCCGGCCGCTACTTCGGCCACGCGGGCTTCGGTGGCGGCCTTGTCGTACTTCCCTTCGGTCAGGCAGGCGTTGACGGCGCGACGATGGGTGACGCCGGCATGGACGAAGGTGACCGGAACGGTGTTGGTCTTCGCGTCAAACTTGCCGATGGTGGTCTTCATGAGGGGTTCCTTTGCGGGGGGAAATCAGCGGCCGATGGCGCGCCACATGATGCCGGATGCGTTCGCCGTGCCGGTGGCGTCCTGCATCATCAGGGTCACCTTGCTCAGCGTGTTGGACTTGTACTGACACCAGATGTCGGCGGTGCCGGTGGTGTTGCCGCCGGCGTTGATCGGCAGCGCTTCCACGCAAACGGAATCCGCATCGGTGAACGCGATCGGCAGGTCGATGTCGTAGGCGCCCTGATAGACGGTGGCGTTGTAGCGCCCCCACTGTTCGATCACGAAACCGCCGTTGCCGTCGGGCAACTTGCGCCATTGCCCGTTCGCGTTGCTGCCCGACAAATGATAGTCCGCGATGTGCTGGGCTGGCGTCTTGCCGCGCCACAGATCGGCATCGAGGCCGGAGCCGGCGCCATCGTTGCCGGCGTGCCAGACGGCGTTGCCACCGGCCAGAAAGCCTACGCGGGCGTTGACCAGGCCATCGCCGCCGATCCACCATTGCGCAACGTTGTCTACCGCCGTGAGCCACACATTGGTGGCTTTTATGAACATCAGGTGGTCGTTGCTGTCACCGAACAGCACCATGTTGCCGCCGGATTGCCCCAAATAGACGTTTGCCGCATCAATGATCGCAACAGTTGGTGCAGCGATACCACCCGCGAAGGTTTCGCCCGCCTTGTTCGCCGGCGTGTAGCCAAGCCGCGCCGGGATATTGGCGTAATAGCTGCCATGCTGACCATCGAGCAGATCGGCGTCGATGCCGGAGCCGGAGCCGTCGTTGCCCGCGTGCCAGACCGTGTTGCCGCTCCATAGTAGCGTGCCAGACTGGTACATCGCCAGCGCGCGCGCGAACGTGCCGGCAGTATCGAACAGGGCGATGGTAACCGCTTCATAAGCCGGATCGTAATACATCACCGTCCGCTCCTGGCCGGTGGATGCCACGCGCCAGACATAGGATGGGAAGGCGGAGATGCTGTAGAAGCCGGGAGCGGTGACCGTGCCGGAAAAGTTCTGCCCGGCGGCATTGGCAGGGGTGTAGCCAAGCCGCGCCGGGATGTTGGCGTAATAGGCCCCGTGCTGACCATCCAACATATCTGCGTCGAGGCCGGAGCCCGATCCGTCCTGCGCCAGCAGCCAGCCAAGGATGGCGGCCTTGGCGGCGGCGGGCGTGAGGGCGCGTAGAGCGTCGATGCCGGCTTGCGCTTCGGCCACGGTGGCCAACTCCACCACGCCCTGCCGTTCGGTGGTGGCAGGCGGGTTGGCGAAGCTGGCATCGCCGAAGGTGATCGAGGCCGCATCGATGTCTGCGAAGATCACGTCGATCGAGAGCAGCGCGATCGAGGCGGCAACCTTTTCGAGAATCGGGGCGGCCTGGCCATAGATGGCGAACAGGGTGCCATCCGCCAGATAGAGGCCGAAGGCGCGGAGCGAATAGACATCGACGCTTTCGTCCATCGCGGTGACGTGGATGGTATCGTCGGCCACCACGTCCCCGGCGATGGAGCCGGTGCGCTTCAGTTCGCCGGCCAGCGCCGTCATGGTGGGGGCGGGCACGATCGCGGTGGCGGACAGGCCGATCTGCGCGATGGTGACCGGGGCGGTGCCGGTGTTCTGCGCGTTGACGATGGCGGCGCGCCCGGCGTTGGTGATCGTGATGGTGAAGGCCATGGGGGCGGCTCCGGATCAGGCGGCGATACAGGGCAAGCGGGCATACGTGGCGGCGCGGCCCATGGCCCGCAGGCCAAGGCGCCCGCGCGCCGAAAGGCCCACGGTGAAATCGAAATGGGATCGCGCCGGCTTGGTGCGGGCGACTTCGGAAATGACCGCATCGATGAATTCCGCGCCGGGCACGGCATCGCTCTGCCCGCCCAGCGAGACGGTGAGCGAGAAGGTATGCGGCGTGGCCGGTGGCGTCTTTTCCCACCATTCGCGGATGACCACGTTGCCGCCGAAGCTGTTGACCACGTCGGCGACCGATTGGCGCGTGCCCTTGCGCCGCTGGATGGCGATGGCGGAGGCGACGCGGGCGCGGCGGATGTTCAGCGGCCAGGCGGAATCCCACTGATCGATGGACAGCGCCCAGGCGAGCCACGGCAGCACGGCCTCGGGGCAATCCTGCGGCGACCAGAGCGCGCGGAAGGGTGTGTCGATCGCGCCCAGGCGGATCTGTGCCAGCAGATCAAGCGCACGTTCCAGCGGGGTGGCATTGGGCGGTAGCAGAGAGGCGGTTGTGAGTGCGATGGTCATTCGCCCACGCCTCCATCGGTGATCGTCACGCCGGTGCAGTTGCCAGCCTGCTGGCGCGTGATCGGGATATCGGCGGGCGGGCTGGCCAGTGCCACGTTCTGCACGCCTTCAGGGCATAGAGCGGCGATGATGCCGGCGCGGGTCACGTCGCGGCCAAGGCGGCGGGCATTGGCTTGATAGGTGGCAAGGCGCGATTGGGCGAGCGCCAGCACGATGGCGCGATCGGGACCGGCGAAGAAGGTGAGCGTGGCCTCTACCGCGTAATCCACGATGTCCGCCGCCTGCACGGTGACGTGATCGGTCATCGGCCGCACGCTGTCATCGGTCAGCCGCGCTTCCACCGCTGCCAGCACGGCGGGCGCGGGCGTGCCGTCTCCGCTGCGCGAAAGCACGGTGACCACCACTTCGCCGGGATCGGGGCTGGTGGCCGATGCGTCGATCACATCGGCATCGGCGGACAGGGCGTGGAAAATATAGGCGCCTTCCGGCCCGGCCACCGAATAACCTTCGGGAGCGAGGACGATGCGGCGGCGGAAATCGTCATCGCTTTCCAGCACGGCGGCGGTGCCGGTCAGCGGATCGGCAGGGGTGATGATGAAGCGTTCGACGCCGAACAGCGCGCCCAGATTGTCGAGGTCCGCGCCCAGGGCATAGGCGACCATCACGGCGCGGGCGGTGTCGTTCCCGCGCTGGCGCAGGTCCAGCTCGCGATAGCTGAACAGTTCCACCAGTTTGACCAGGGGATCGCTTTCGACGATCGCGCTAAAGCCGGGCCATGCTGCGGCAAGCCAGGCGAGATTGCTGGCACGGATCGTTTCGAAATCCAGCGCCTCGATTACGTCGGGCGGGGGGAGGCGGGACAGATCGACCCCGGTGAAGCTGTCTGAAGCGATGGCCATGCGTCCACATCGGACGGCGGTGGCGATCTGCTCAACGCCCGCGCGTTGTTACCGAAATTCCGACAACGCGGCCCCGGTGCGGCGAGAAATGCGATCCGCCAGCGTAAGGGCATGCAAGACATCACCCCCCGCATCGCCCTGGAATTGATCTGCCATGAAGGCGTGGTCCGCGAAGCCTATCGCGACAGCGCGGGTGTGTGGACATGGAGCGTAGGCATCACCAATGCATCCGGCCACCGGGTGTTTCCGCGCTACAAGGACAATCCGCAACCGATCGAGCGGTGCATCGCGATTTACCTGTGGCTGCTGCGCACAAAATACCTGCCGCCGGTATTGGCGGCGTTCGGCGGGGCAGAGCCGACCGAGGCCCAGCTTGGTGCCGCCCTCTCGTTCCACTGGAATACCGGCGCGATCGCGCGGGCGAGCTGGATCAGGCGCTTCGTGGCGGGAGATATCGCGGGCGCGCGCGCTTCGATGCTCGATTGGGCGAAGCCCGCCGATCTTCTGCCGCGACGCAAGCGTGAGCAGGCGCTGTTCTTCGATGGGGTGTGGAGCGGCGACGGAACGGCGTTGATCTACGAGGTTGCGAAGCCGCGCTATACCCCCGTTGGCCCGCGCCGGACGGACATTCGCCAGATGGTCGCAATGGCCATGGAGGAACGGCCATGAACTGGTGGGGCGACAAGGCCCCGCGCTGGGCAATCGTGGTTGCAACCCTGCTGCTTGCGGGACTGGCGCTGGCATTCGTTCTGGAGCTGGGGAGCAAGGCCCGATCGGAGCAAGTGCGCGCGAAGCTGGAGACCGGGCGCGCTGATGCCGCCGTCGCTTCCGGCCGGGACGCTGCGGATACTGTGGGCCGTGCCGCATCCGGCGAAGCCATCATCGATTCCATCAACCGGGAGAACGAGCGTGCCATCCGTTCCGCACCGGGCGCGCATGCGCCCGTGGATCCTGCTGTCCATGATGCCGGCGTTGCCAGCCTGTGTCGCTTCGCCACCTATCGCAGCACCAAGGACTGCATGCAGTTCACTCCTCCCCGATGACTGGCTGCCGGGCGTGGCCGGGGCGCCGCTGCCTGGCGCGCGCGAAGTGGCGGACTGGATCGCGTTCGGTTCGGCCCAGACCGGCCAGCTCGACAAGGCGAACGACCGGTATCGCGCGGCAGCCGGCATCATCGCCCGTTGCGAGTTGCGCGACCGGGAGGCCGTGAAGCGCGCAAGCACCCGAAAATTTCCTGGCCTGTTTTGACCGGAGCTTTCCGATGAAGGACCTTTTTACCTGGATAAAGGACACCCTGTGGGCGCCATCGCGGCGGCCCTATGCCGTCGATCCCAGCGACACGGTAGCGCTGCCCTATCTGCCGAAGGGCATCTATGTGGGCGGTGGCGGGGATGTGACGCTGCGCGGTATGGATAGCGACGGGGACGTGACCTATCGCAACCTGGCCGATGGCAGCTACATCGCCGTTCGCGCTCGATACGTCCGGAAGACCGGCACCACCGCCACCTTTCTGATCGCGGAAGCCTGATCGATGCGGCGCCTGTCAGGCAACGGCGGCGGAAGCGCACCCCGCGCGCGAACCGTTGCGTTCACCGTGGCATCGAAGACCGGATTGCTGGCCACCGTTTCGGGGTTTGGCCTGCTGGCGCCGATTGCGTTTGTCAAAACCGGCGGTAACGCGAACCTTGCGATTAACGCGGGAACCGGTGGGATCAGCGCCACCGCCGCGATTGCGGCGGGCGCATCGCAATCGCTTACCGGGACCGCAACCGGCGCCGACGGATGCGTGATCCCGTTCACGGCCGTTCTGACCGGGCGATACGCGATTACTTTCGCCCCCCTGTCCGCGACGATTTCCACAGTGACCGCTGCGGGTACCCAGGTGGCGGCGATCAACGGCGTGCCGCCCGGTTCCGTGCCCACAGTCACGCCGAACGATGGCCGGTTCGTCATTGGCGGCAGCGAGGCCGCTGGCTGGAGGCTCTTGCGCGGCCTGTCCGATGTCAGTGTGGGCACGGTAGAACTGACGATCGCGGCGGCCGGCGCGCAAAGCGGCGTGGTGGCTGTCACGGTCACGCTGCCGGCTGCGGCCGACTACGTGGTTTCCAGCGATGCCGAATGGGACGCGGTGTTCGCCAATTCCGCTGCGACGCTGGCGGGCAAGACGGTGGAGATCGTCGGCGGCGCGTTTACCCAGCGCACGATCGCTGGCAAGGATTTCACGGCGGCCGGTGCGCCCCTGACGCTTCGTTCGCGCAATGCCACCGCCAAGCTGCCGTCGCTGCTATTGAGCGGTGTGGTGCGCGGCCTCAACACGATCGGCCTCAATCTTCAGATGACCGGGTGGCCGGCGCGCTACGCCGGGTGCGTCCAGTTCGGGACCGGCACCTACAACGTGGCGTTCCATGATTGTACGTTCCGCCACGGGTATGGCGCCAATCAAGTCGATTTCGACATGACGGCGACCTATCCCGAATACGAACGCGTCAACAACGTCTACACTGCCAGCACCGTTTCTCAGGCCTTTGCCCTGACGTGGAAAGACCCGACGCGCTCAGGTGGCTGGATCGAGTTCTTCAATCGCGGTTCCAGCGCCGTGTATGTCGCTGCGGGTACCAGCAGCGTTGTGGCGACGACCGGTTCCACACTGGTGCCAGCGGGCGGCTATGCCCGCATCTCGTCCGGTGTCAGCCCACAGACAACGACGCACGTCGCGGTCATGGCCGCCTCAGGCACCAGCGAGTTCAACGCCCGCACCGAGATCGGCATGGCCGAGTATCTCGCCTATGCCTTCTCGGCGAGCGGGGCGGCGGTGATGGAGCGGATCGACATCGTCGGGAACACGTTCCGCGATCTGCTGAACGGCGTGAAGGGCATCGGCACGCCCAGCTTCGCGGTGGTCATGGATAATGACCTGGACCGCATTTACATGGACCTGATCTCGTTCGCGCCGAAGCCGGGCACGGGCGTGGCGCACGTCTATCGCAACCTGATGACGGTGCCGTTCGCCTCGCAGGGCATCGCGGAAGGCCTGACCGGTGACGCCAGAGACCCGCACGGTGATGCGTTTCAGGGCTTTGGGGATGGCTCAGCCACGATCAGGAACGTGTTCTCGGCCGGCAATATCACCCTCCGTCCTCCCACCCGGAACCTTTCGGGCGATGTCTCCCAGGGCATGTTCTGGTCGGACAACGACAACGTGCCTTCCTACGACAACGTATTCTCGATCGCCGATGCCTGGCTGGGCGGGAATACCAACGCGATCAATTGCGGCGAGGCAGCCTATCCCGCCGGAAATCTGATGGTCTATGGCGTCACCGCCATCAACACGAGGGACATTGCCGGCGGAGCCTCTGCGGTCCGCATGAACACCGACGGCAACTACAATGTGTACATTGCCTCGGTTGTCACCCAGTCGATTCTGACGGACAACAAGCCCTACAGTCAGGACCGTGTCGTCAATGTCCGCACGGCCGCAAATCCGGCCGCTGTGTTCCCGAACATCGCTGCAGTTCCGGCCGCCAGGACACGGGAACAGGTTCTTGCGGCCATCACGACTGCGGCGGAAGGCGCGGGCCTTGGCGCCGCCGCCTGCCAGTCGGCTGTTGACTGGACGACGACCGACTATGCCGCCGTCATTCAATGGCAGAACATCCCGAGCGGCGTGTTCTGGCGGCCGCAGACCGGTGCGGACATCGGGGCGACCTACACGCTGCCAAAGTGCAAGGTTCTGAACCGGCGCGCCTCGCAGGCGATTACCGTTGACGCGGGGTTGGAGTGGCAGTCGTATGCCTCTGACGGGGTGACGGTTGTCCAGGCATGGACCAGTGCGCCGGGGACGGTCTCGCCGGACCAGTACGTTTCCATCCGGGGGGCCGCCTCTGCATCCGGGGCAACCGCCGTTGCGTTCAGCTACTCCGTCAACGGGTTCGCGCATTCGGTGTCGGTCAAGACCAAGGCGGCCGCGCCCTCGCAGTATCTGACGCTGGGATCGCTCAGCCGCTTTCAGGACCCGGCAGGAGCGATGCCGGCGAACGTCTCCAAGATCGAATGGCGCGGCCAGTTCTATTTCCCGGCGCTGCCCAGTGCCTCGGCCAAGTTCTTCCTGCTGAGCAGTTCGTCTGCTGATCTGGAGTACATTACGTCCGGGGGCGGGCGGTTCAGAGCGAGCGTGAAGGACAGCGCGGGCGCCACGAACCTGAGCCAAGTGGCGTTCGGTCCTGCCGCCCCGTTTGCGACCGCCACATGGTATGAAGTCTCTTACGTGGTGGATTACGCGAACAACAAGGTGACGCTGACGATCAACAACGTCTCCTACGATCTGCCGTTTGCCACCGCCAGCACGACCGGCCTCGCTCCATCAACCAGGTATCTGCTGGCGCTGGCTTCGGGTACTTTGACGCCGGTGCCTGCCGGCACCCGCGTGGCCAACCTTGCCGTCTATCTCAACGATGCTCTGTACAAGCAGTTCTCCAACGTGCCGGCGACGGCCAATACTGACGCATGGAAGCTGGGCGCGGATTTCGTGTGATCGAGCACGACGTCAGGCAGGTGATAGAGGCGACCGACGGCTTCCGAAGAATCCGGAACCTTGATTGAAAGGCAGGAATGGCGGGGGGAAGCTGCCACTACTGCCCCGTAAGAACAGCCTCCGCCGCTTCGCCGCTCATCAAGAGTTTAATGCCAGCGCGGAAGGCGTCGAGGTCTGGGTAGTTGGTGAGGAACCTGCCCCGCACGCGGTTTTGAGGTTCATAATCGTCAGCGATCTCGAATCGAACCAGTAGATCGCCGCGTTTGTTGGCCCGAGCGATCTCAAGGCGCAGAACAAGGTCGTCACCTTCCTGCATGTTGAAGCCCCACTGGACAGCGATTGGTTTTTCCGCAGTGATCGGAAACACGTCTAGCGCCTCGCCGAACTCTTTCACGTCCTGCCATTGAACCCAAAAGCCTCCCTTGCCAGAAAAGCGTTCGGTTTCGACGGCGACAGACAAACGACCGAAGTCGTCCCTCAGCTTGGTAGCATCGAAGAAGCTTGAATCGTATTGGTATTGGAGGGTCAGCCTGCTCATGTTTCCTTAGTCGCAGGTCAAGCGAACGCCCGCAACTGGGCGTCTCCGGAAAGGCCGCAAATCGAATCCATTTGCAATGTTCTGCCGTCGCGAGAACGCGGAACAGGTATCCGCGATCAGCGCTCGATCGACTGTAGCGCCCGTTCCATGATCAGATCGCGATCGTCTGCCGAAATACCAAGAAGCCGTCTGGCGGCATAACGGGTGCGGATGGAGTTGGGGATGCGGCGGTCCACGAGCGCTTCACCGCCGAAGTGATGTTCGGCAGCGGTCTGCGCGACGCGGGGTTTGAAGCCGATCTCCAGTTCATCGGGACGCACCCGCATGGTGGTGTTGCGGACCAGTTCGATCTTCGGGAACATGCGGCCTTTGCGCTTGCGGATACGGCCGCGCCGATCGCGCTGCGATTTGCGTGGCGGCATCGGCATACCATCGGGCTGTACATTGTCGCGCACGCGCCGCGCGTTTGACTGCCGCAAGGCCCTGGCGATAGCGCGAGTGACCTTGAGCCGTTCCCCCGGCGCCAGGCGCGCGAGATAGCCGGCGAGCCACGGCTCGATCGCGCGAAGATCCTTCATGCCAGATCAGGCGGCGCGATGCGCGTACCCTGATGCCAGATCGAGAGGAGCGGACCTTCGTTCGGCCGCAGCGGAACATCATCAGGGAACAGGGTGGCCGGTTCTTCTACCGCTTCCAGCAGCCAGCCACCATCGGGCGCCGGTGAGGCGCGCACCGCCTCATCGAGTGGCAGGACGATCTGCACGTCCCACGACCGGTCATCGAGAATATCGGCTTCGAACGTGAAGCCCGCAGTGGAATTGGCGGCAAGCAGATCCGGCTGATACCGGCGCAGCCAGTCCACCACCACGAACATCAGCACATCGGGATCGTGCGTGAACGCGGTGGCGATCACGGTGAGATCGTAGGACCACATGAAACCGCGTTGCCGGGTTTGCGGGGCACGGATCCGCCCCTTTTCAACGAACATGGCGAGTCGCGCGGGATCGGCAGCGAATTCCGGCAGGATCGCGGCGATTGCAGCGCGCAGGCTGTCCGGCTTCTTCACGGCCGATCGCGCCCGGTCCGATGCCGGTGGCATTCATACCGCCAGGTGTGGCGCAGCGCGGCCGCCAGCGCGGCCACGGCAACGAGAATGCTGATCGCCGTGCAGGCAATAATGACCGCCCTATCCATGGCCGGCTCCGTCTGAAGGGGTATCTGGCGTGGAAGAGGCGGTGCCCATGCCAAGGCGGCGGCGGAACAGCCAGGCCGCGCCATCGAGCAGCAAGGGAAAGCCGATGAAACCCTGCGCCAGCGCAAGCAGCACCGCCGCGACGGGGTTGAGGTGATAGTAGCTGACAAGGACCACCGAAACGGTTGCAAAGGCGGGCAGGGCCGAGACTTCGCAAATGGCGAGCCAGCGCCGACGGCGCGCCCAATGTTCTGCCAGGACAGGATCCGCCGGCGGATCGCCCGCCGTGCCATAGAGCATGATGCCAAGCCGGGCGACGACGACAGTGGTGCTGGCGAACAGCGAGGCCATCCACCAGAAAAAGAATTCGCGCCAGTCGGAGAGGTCGTTGCCCATGAGCCTAGTTCCAGAGGTTTACGGTTTCGAGTGTGGCGGCATTGCTGGCGGGTGGATCGGGAAGCGTGACCATGGTGCCTTCGGCCAGGATCACGCCGGAATCGGCCAGTCCGCGGTTGAGCTCGTAGGCCTGTTCGACGATGCCGCCGGCGGTGGTGCCAAGCGTGCGCCAGCAGATCAGGTCCAGCGTATCGCCCTGGCAGGCGCGGACGACGGAGGGCATCAGATCAGGTCCACGGCGACGCGGGAAACGCCGAGAATATCGCGTACCGCCTGGGTGGCGCGCTTGTGATAATCGGCGGCGGTCAGGTACTGGTTGCCCGCGCGGTTCTGCGCTTCACCGGTGGCGGAGGTGTCGGGAGGCTGATCGAGCAGTTCGGCAGCGGTGGCGAACGTGACTGCCCGCGTCCACAGCACGGTCAAGCGATGGCGGGAGCCGATCTTGCGTTCGGGTTCGATCGCTGCCAGCGAGGCCATGCCATCGGCTTCGTGCGTTGCGCGCCAGGCGGAGAGTTGCCCTTCGATCGTAAGGAGGCCGCCCTCGATCGCGCCGACCAGGCGCGCATGCGTGACAGGCGTGCCCAATTGCAGGGTTTCGCGCAGGGCGTTGCAGTCGATATCGGGCCACCAGCCATCGCCCGGAACGATCGATGCCGGGGGCGAGGCAGGCGAGGGCGGGACGGCGACGAACGACATGGAGGGTCCTTTGGCACGCACGATACCGGGAAGAAGTGGGGGGTGAGGGCGCGGACCCTGTGGCTGTTGCCGCAGATCCGTTCCCGCCCCCCGGCGCGGGTGGCGCAGCTCGTAATTTTATCCGGACGCGAGCTTTTTGCGTTCGCGTTCAAGGCCATCGATCAGTTTCTTGACGCCGCATCCTTCGTTCAGTTCCAGCGCGCGATGGAAGGCGGCCAGCGCCGCATCGATCAGGGCACCCTTGCCGCCGGCGGACGCGCTTTCCGCTTCCGGATCGAAGGCATCGGCACGGGCCTTCAGCGCCAGCCCGATGGCCTTCTTGAGCTTGGCCGAGACCTGCTGGTGCATGTCATGGTCCATGGTGAGCGCGTCGATCGCGAGGAGCGTTTCAAGATCCACGGTTGGTGTGGGGGTGAGCCCGGCGGTCGCCACTTCTTCCGCGATCAGCACGGCGGGCTTGCGCAGATACCGTTCGGGCAGCGCGATACCGGTGCCGAGTACGTAGGCGGCGAGCGGAAGCGCCAGCGCCCAATCGGCGATGTCGATCGACCAGACCAGTACGGTTCCGACAATCTCGTCCTGCGTTCCCGCATTGCCCGCCATCGCGCCTTCGACCCATGGGCGATAGCGGCCGATCATTTCCCGCTTGGCGGCGATCTTGCGCTCGATCGACTGGATGTTGCGCAGAGTGGACAAATCCTGCCCCAGCGCGGCCAGCAGGAACTGGTACTCCGTGGCGACTGGCCCTTCATCGGGCATGGGCGACGCGCCAGGCACATCGGGATCACCCGTGGCGATGGCGGCAAGTGAGCGGAGAAGGTGAGCGCGTGCCGGGGAGTTCATCGGCGGGTTTCCTTGGTTGGTTCCCCTCTCCCGGCGATGGAGAGAGGGGAGGGCGATCGATACCGGCTATCCCGCGCAGCGAGCCGGCTGCGGTCAGACGTTGCGTTCCTTGATGTTTTCCACGAGGCAGGCGTAGTCGAGATCCTCGATGACGTAGGCCTCGTTCGACGAGTTGTAGTCGGTCACCTGATCGAGTTCCGGTTCGTCCCTGATCAGGCGGCGGCGCTTGCCATCCTGGTAGTAGATCGAGAGGTTGTCGAAGCGCGTGATGAACACGGTGCCCGCCGGGAAGCCGGGCACCTGATAGGCCGGCAGTCCGCCGAGGCGCTTGGTGGACATGATCATGTCGCGCGCGATCTGTTCGGTCGGCGCTTCGGCGCTGTTGATCAGCGGAAAATACTTGTCGTGCAGCAGGTCGCCCGAGACCAGCACCACGAGTTCGGTATCTTCCTTCGCCCATTCTGCCAGCAGCGACTGCTTGGCATCCCAGACCAGCGCATCGAGCGTGGCGTAATCGCCATCGGTGCCATAGGTGACCTTGCCGGCTTCCTTGCCGTCGACAATGGCCGACAGCACGCGCGGCGCGTTTTCGGCCCGCATCTTCGCCAGCCACCCGACGTTTACGTCCTGCAGCTTGGGATTGGCGACGCGATCGGTCTGTGCGGCGGCGTGCGTGCCGTTGAAGCCGATCAGGATCCGGTCCAGCGCCACGCGCTTGACGTTGTTATCGCGCCACTTGGTTTCGAAGGTGGGGAACTTCGCCCACTTGTCGACCTTGGCATACTTGATCGCGACATCGAAATTGGTCTGCTTGCATTCATAGCTCCGCCCGTCCTGGGCAGAGGGATCGATGCCGGTGCGGCGGGTGCCGCCAGCGGTGTTGGTGCGGCCGGCGATGGTGCTGCCGATGCCAAGGCCAAGCAGTTCCCCGGTCAGTTCATCGACCGGTTCGATGTTGATCTTCGACAGGAACTCGCTGGATTCCTGCACGCGCTGTTCCAGCTTCTGCTGGACGGACGGTTCGACCGTGAACTTGGCGGTGCCGGCCGTGGCGGGATCGATGCCGTTGAGCAGGGCGATCTGCGAAACCATCGCATAGAATTTGGCCCGGGTAGTGTTCTTCATGAAATGGTCCTCAGGATTGGGAGGGGGGCAGCTCGGGCGGGAATGGGGCGGGCGGGAGCGGGGCGATCAGCAATCGGTCCGTTCGACGTTGCCGCCGCCGGTGGCGGGCGGACGCTGGACGAAATTGCCGGCGGGGCTGCGATCGAGGGTTTCGGCCATGCCGGCGATGGTGGCTTCGATCCTGCCGAACCGGTCGTTGCTGGCCCGAGCCATGGCATCGACGCTGGTGGCCATCTGGGCCATCATCGCGCCGAAGGCGGCAAAGCCGGCCGGATCAGCCGCAAGCGCGGCAGGGGATGCGGACGGGGCGGAGGCAGGCGCGGCGGCGGGAGCGGGAGGGACCGGTTCCGGCTGCGGGGGTGCCGTGAAGCGATCGAAGAAGCCCTTGATCGATGCGAAAACACCGGTGGGATCGGCATCCGTCTGCGTTTCGGCAAAGACCTCCGCCGGAATCTCGTATGCCTGGCAGAACAGGTTCGCCTTGTCCTGCTTGCGCGAGGCGAAGAGATCCGGGTGCTGGGCGGCGAATTCCAGCGTCTGCGTACCGAACGACGCGGGCGAATCCGTGACCGCCATGCCCACAAGATAGGCCTTGCCGGTCCCCCGGCAGTTCTGGCCGATCTCGATGCTGCTGAAGACCTTCTGCTTCTTCTGGTTGAGTGCGCGCAGCGATTCGAGCGGATTGATCGCCGCGAACAGCGCCATCACGCGCTGTGTGGCGTTCCCCACGGGCAGATCGACCTCCTCGGCCTTCACGGCCGTGACATCGCCCAGCATATCGAACGGGCCGCCGGGGATCAGGCCCCGGAAATGTTCGAGATTGACGCGCACGCCATAGAGCTGGGGGTTGAAGGTTTCCGCGCAGTCCATGATGTCCTGCCGCGTGATCTTGCGGCCATCGGTGGTGTCGCCTTCGACTGCTACTCGGAAAAAACGCGGCTGTTGCGCCATCGGGGATACTCCGTCCTCTGATCGTTTTGCTGACCTGCCCTGGCGGGGACGGGCGACCGGCTGACGAGTGGCAGAGGACAGGTTGGCGCGGCGCTTCGCAACGCGGGCGCGTTGTGCCCGCAGATGCGACAACGGGGAAGGGTTAGGCGCGGGCGCCGAGGCTCATAGCGTGCCGGGTATGGAGCTGCCGCCCGACTTCGGAAACGACAACACGACGGACGCTGCCGACGGGGATGTACCTGCCGGCGGTGCCGATGGCGTGCCATCGATTCCGGCGATCGTGGCGCGGCGGATCGAGGCGCGTTCGCTGTACTGGCGGGGCTGGGCGATCAGCCAGATCGCGGAGGAGCTGGATCTACCCTATTCGACGGTGGCGAGCTGGAAAACGCGCGGGCGATGGGATGAGGCCAGCGCGATGCAGCGGGCCGAGGAGGGCACGCTCGAGCGGTACCTGATGCTGGTGGCCAAGGACGGCAAGACCGGCAGCGACTTCAAGGAAATCGACCTGCTGGGCCGGCAGTTCGAGCGGTTCGACCGGCGGCGCAAGTATCAGGATGGCGGCAACGAGGCCGACCTGAACCCCGATCGCGCCAATGGCGCGAAGGCAACCAACGCACGGAAGGAAAAGGCGCGCAACCGCATCACGCCCGAGATGGTTGCGGCGCTGCGCGCGGACTTCGAAGCGAACCTTTACGGGCATCAGGAGACCTGGCTTTCCACGACGCACCTGCGCACGCGGATGCTGCTGAAAAGCCGGCAGATCGGGGCGACCTGGTATTTCGCGCGTGAACGGCTGCTGGTGGCGCTGGAGACCGGCAAGAACCAGATCTTCATTTCGGCGAGCCGGGCGCAGGCCAACATCTTCCGTAACTACATCGTGCAGTGGGTGCAGAAAGTTTGTGGGATTGCGCTGAAGGGCGATCCGATCGTGATCCAGCGTGGCAGCGGCGACGAAAGCGCCACCGAAGCGCAGGAGCCGGTCGAGCTCTATTTTCTGGGCACGAACTATCGCACGGCGCAGGGATATCACGGCGACGTCATCATCGACGAGTGCTTCTGGATCTATGGCTTCGAGGAGCTGTTCAAGGTCGCCAGCGCGATGGCGACGCAGAAGCAGTACACGATCACGCTGTTTTCCACGCCCAGCACGCTGGCCCACGAAGCCTATCCGATGTGGTGCGGCGACCGGTACAACCGGAGGCGCGCCAGGGCGGACAAGGTGCGGATCGAGATCGGGCACGAAGCCTTGCGCGGCGGCGCGATCGGCCCGGACGGCATTTACCGCCAGATCGTTTCGCTCGATGACGCCATCGCGGGCGGATATGACCTGATCGACCGCGCGCAGCTTGTGCTGCAATATGCCGTCGACGAATTCGAGAACCTGTTCGGCTGCGTTTTCCTGGATGACAGCCAGAGCATGTTCCCGTTCCAGATCATGCGTCGGTGCATGGTGGATAGCTGGGACGTATGGCGGGATTTCCAGCCCTATGCCCTGCGGCCCTACGAAGGCGAGGTGTGGCTGGGGTACGATCCCAACGCCAGCGAGAACGGCACGGGCGACGATGCCGCGCTGGTGGCGGTTGCGGCGCCGACCAAGCCGGGCGGCAAGTTCCGCGTGCTGGAAAAGCTTCGGCTGAAGGGCAAGGACTTCGAAGGGCAGGCCGAGGCGGTGAAGGCCATGGCCAGCAAATATACCGTGACCCGCATCGCCATCGACACCACGGGCGCGGGCAAGGCGGTGCACCAGCTGGTGAGCAAGTGGTTCCCGACCGCCGAAGCCATCCATTATTCCGTGCCGGTGAAATCGGCCATGGTGCTGAAGGCCAAGAACGTGATCGCCAATGGCCGCCTGGAATTCGACGCCGGGTGGATGGACGTGATGCAGGCCTTCATGGCGATCCGCCCGGAAATCACCAAGCACGGCGTTTCCTATGTCGCGAGCCGGGCCGGCGGCGTGGGGCATGCCGATCTGGCGTGGGCGATCATGCATGCGCTCTATTTCGAACCGCTGGACAGCAGCGAGCCTGTCGGCGGTGGTTCTACCGTGGAGATCTTCTGATGAGCGAGCCAGATACCGTGCCGGTGCAGGCCGATGCCTTCACCTTTGGCGAGCCGGTGCCGGTGCTGGACAGACGTGAGGTGTTCGACTTCTTCGAAGTGGCGCACAATGGCCGATGGTATGAACCGCCGGTGTCGCAGGCGGGGCTTGGCCGCGCCTATCGCATGGCGCCGCACCACCAGTCCGCCATCCTGCTCAAGCGCAACCTGCTGGTGGCGAGCTTCGAGCCGACGCGGTGGCTGTCCAAGACCGATTTCGCCCGGTTCGCGCTCGACTGGCTGGTGTTCGGCAATGCCTATCTCCAGTCGGTGCCGAATCTGGCCGGGGGGACGGCGCTGCTGAAGCCTTCCCCGGCACCATGGACGCGCGTGGGGCTGAAGCCTGATCAGTTCTTCTATGTGCAGCCGGGCCGCTTCATGGCCGATGCGCTGGAATATCAGCCGGGCGCGGTGTTCCACCTGATGGAGCCGGACCCGATGCAGGAGATCTACGGGATGCCGGAGTATCTCTCCGCCCTGCAATCCGGCCTGCTGAACGAGAGCGCCACGCTGTTCCGCCGCAAATACTACCTCAACGGCAGCCATGCGGGCTTCATCCTCTATATCGGTGAGGAAGGGCTGAACAACGCGGACAGCGACAAGATCCGTGAAGCGCTGAAAGAGTCCAAGGGGCCGGGCAACTTCCGCAACCTGTACCTCCATATTCCCAAGGGGAAGGAAAAGGGCGTGCAGGTGATCCCCATCGCCGAGCTGGGGGCCAAGGACGAATTCCTAGGCATCAAGGAAGTGACGCGGGACGACATGCTGGCCGCGCACCGTGTGCCGCCGCAACTGTTGGGCATCGTGCCCAAGAATGCGGCGGGATTTGGCAATGTGAACGACGCGGCGCGAACCTTCTACCAGATGGAGATCGTGCCGATCCTGATGCGCATGCTGGAAGTGAACGACTGGCTGCGCAAGCCGGCGATCGTGACCAAGGAACCCGATTTCGTGCAGGTGGCGCAGGCGGCAGCCTGACCTTCTGCAACCGGCATTCCCGCCCGTGAGGCGGGGGCAGGGCTGCTGGAACAGCCCAAGCCGGCGGACTGGACCCGCCATGAACCGACCGACGTCGAATCGGTCATCCCGCCCACCACGTGGCGGCGGGAGCAATTAGTGAACAAATGAGCGGAGTCCAGTCCCCATGCAATGTAATACCCTTGCCGATGCCGCGCAGCTCGATCCCGTCGGCTCCGTGCGCCCGCTTGCCCCGTACATCGGCGGCAAACGGAACCTTGCGAAGCGCCTGGTGGCGCGGATCAACGCGATCCCGCACCGGACCTATGCCGAAGCCTTTGTCGGCATGGGCGGCGTGTTCTTCCGCCGCGATCGGCGCCCGCCAAGCGAAGTGATCAACGACTGGTCGGAAGACGTTTCCACGTTCTTCCGCGTGATCCAGCACCACTATGTGCCCTTCCTCGACATGATCCGCTTCCAGATCACGAGCCGGGCGGGCTTCGACAAGCTGGCGGCGCTGGACCCGGCATCGTTGACCGATTTGCAGCGATCGGCGCGGTTCCTGTATCTGCAGCGCCTGGCGTTCGGGGGGAAGGTTGCCGGGCGTCATTTCGGCGTCAATCCGCCCGCGCCGGGGCGGTTCGACATGACCAAGCTGGGGCCGATGATCGAAGCCGTGCACGAGCGGCTTGCCGGCGTGGTGATCGAGCGTTTGCCCTGGGCGGATTTCCTTGCCCGGTATGACCGTGAGGGGACGCTGTTCTACCTCGATCCGCCGTATTTCGGGTGCGAGGGCGACTATGGCCGGGATCTATTCGACCGGGGCCAGTTCGAGGCCATGGCCGAAGTGCTGCGCGGATTGAGCGGGCGGTTTCTGCTTTCGCTGAACGACCATCCCGAAGTGCGGCGGATCTTCGCGGGCTTCACCTTCGACGTGGAGGACGTGCGCTATCAGGTGGGCGGGATGGACCGCAGCAAGATGGTGCGGGAGGTGATTATTTCGCAGTGATGGTGCCGGGCCGGCGAGGGGGGCGCCGGCTTGCCTCTATGTGAAAATTCTATGGATCAAACAGAGAAACTGGAAGCCACGTTCCGGGTTACATCCAGCGCGCAAATTCACTGTCGAGAGCAGTCAGCAATTCGCCTGTAGCCCTCTCGACCTCCTCTTTCATAGCGGATGTCGCCGGCCGATCAGGATCCTCAAGTGGGTCTTGTGTAAGTGCGCGGCGGAAAGTTACCATGGCGCTGTCCATGTTAATTCTTTCAAGCCCGTACAATGCAAGCTTGAGCCGCCAGCGGCGCCTGAGGGACAGGAGACCTAATCGATTCAATGTCGCTCCCACCTGTTGGATGCGCCATTTGGTTTCAGCGATAGCACGTTTTCGTTCCGTGCCTCTCCTGGTACTCCATGCTATTATAGCTGCCGCCTTCGCAGCAGCAGCGTGCTCAGCAACGGTTTTGTAGAGCTCGTAGACCGCCTTCTCACGCTCGCGGCCTTTGGTAAGCTTATGAACTGCCCAAATGCTCACCATTGCAGCGGTCACGCTGGGGATGGCGGGTGTCCATTCACTGGTCAGGGATTTTTGTTTTGGCCGGGTATCTTGGACCGCAATTCGGATGGTTACGGGTAGGGAAGCGTTTACTTCGCCCGATTTAGTCATAGTGATTACGCAACCATTTGCCTGTTCAGGCAGCGCACCTACGCGGCTCGATTTAGTGGGTGGCGGCTGGCTCTGCTCTGTTAATGGAGTCGATGATTTCCACGATGTAAGAGGGGTCGAGGGTCGATCGGAACTCGAAGCAGTTGAGGAGATCATTCTTGGACATATGCTCCGAGCGCACCAAGCCACCAAATGCCTCGTCCAGAAACGAGGAACCGATTCCCTTTGTACCATCAAGATCAATCAACAGCTTAGTTGGGTGATCTCTGAGAATCTTCATCAAATGCTGGCGCAGCGATTCCCCGCTATTCGCGCCTTGTTTAGCGTAGCGGGGGCCGGGGTGCGGGCTAAAGTCCTTAGCTATGGAAAAAACCACGGTATTCATTCTTCCATATCCACCGATCCGCTGTGTCGGAACCGCCATTCAATGACAGTGCCGCCGATAGAGAGAGACTCATCGCCGTACGTGTCGGTTCCCGGCATATAGACGTAGCGGCCCCGGTTTGAAAGTACCTGCAATTCACCATCGCTGCACGTATCGACAAACTGCTTCATGTTCCGAAAGCCCCTACCCCGCCCGCTTTGCCCTGTACTCGTGCGGTATAGCTCCGTCGCAGCCATGATCATCTCGCCATCGGTTGGAAATGGCGAGAGACGTGTAACAAGGGCGCGAATCCTGTCATATCGATCAGGTGACAGCGTATGAGGAATCCCAACCCCCTGGTCAAAAAAGAGAATGGTAACCTCGTTCCTGGTGAGGCTGATTTCGCTGCTCATCCACCAACGATGGGGCATGGTTTGCCCATCTACGGTTTCGGGGTGAGCATGGTCCAACGTGTTGTTCATCGCCTCAATGATCGCTGCCACAAGCTTCCCGCGCGCCACGGCGTTCATGGGCAGAATATGTTTTTCGACAATGCCAACGAATCGATCAACGGTCTGGGAGTCGACCTTGTTTCCGCTATGGAAGCGGAGGAAAACGGATCGTTCGCCGGTGGTATCGGGCTTTGGTCTTCCGAACACTTCCTGAATGTCGAGCAACTCGAAAAAGCCCATGTCGCTAAGTAAATCGTAGATTATTCGGTGCTTGGGGTACGTTCCAGCCACTGCTCGATGCGTGCGCAGATTGCGGATGCGGAAAATCTCGGCAACCAATACTAGGGCGGCGGACGGATCAATTCGCGATATTTTTGAAAAATGTAAAAGTATTGGCCGCCGTTCCACAAGAGCGAACTGCCGCATAGCCTGTAGAGCCGCAGTTGTTTCTAAATGATTTTCTCGAAAAGAAAAGACTTCAGGTAGGACTATTTGCGCGCGTGCGACATTCCGATCAAAAGGGATATCGTGTAGGATTGCAAAATTTTTGCGATCTGAAAGCGCCAAGTGCCGATTTAGGCGCTTGGCCTTGCGGCGGATTATACGAGTCCTCTCTCGAACCAATCTCTTTTGGGAAACGCGGATCAAACGTTGGCGCGCATCCTCACTAAGTTTCTTCAAGAAAGTACCCCCAATACTCGTGAGCTTCTTGCCTGCAACCCACAAGTCTGTCCAGAGGGGCGAGAGGTCATACTGAGTAGCCCCTAGATTTCTGGACGCCTTCGATCCTAATTTTGAGGACAGGAGGCGACGATGGGGAAGCCCAATTTCAGTGATGAGTTCAAGCGTGACGCGGTGGCCCAGCTCACCGAGCGAGGGTATCCGGTAGCCGAGGTTTCGCAACGGCTCGGTGTCAGCCAGCACTCGCTGTATTCGTGGAAGCGGCAGCTGGCGAGGCAGGTGTCCGGCGATGCCAGCAAGGATGCCGAGATCCGCCAACTGAAGCGCGAGCTGGCCCGGGTGACCGAGGAGCGCGACATCCTAAAAAACGGTCGCGGGTTTGGCCCGCCTGTGCGCGGTAGAAACGAGTCGTGGTATGATTGCAGGCGGAGGGTCGCGGCCGTTAGCTTATTGGTGGCGTGACTACCCCGTTAAAAAACGTGGCCCGTGGGCATTTGCGTACTTGAGAGTGGTGGCGCTGTCCGCGGCGACCCCGGTTAGGAAAATGACGGTTTGCATCGCCCATGCCCTCCTGTTGTGATGGAGGACTGGAATGAACAGATCAAAATCGGGCAGCGTTGACGCACTGCCCCTGGTTTCGCCTGGCGCGGCAGCCATTGATATCGGTTCGACCATGCACATGGCGGCGGTCAATCCCGATGTCGATGATCGCCCGGTCCGCGCGTTCGGAACATTTACCCGCGACCTTCACGATATGGCCCGCTGGTTCAAAGCCTGCGGCGTCACCAGCGTGGCGATGGAATCCACCGGCGTTTACTGGATTCCGGCCTATGAAGTGCTGGAGAGCCACGGCTTCCACGTCATTCTCGTCAATGCGCGATACGCGAAGAACGTACCGGGTCGCAAAACCGACGTGAATGACGCAACCTGGCTCCAGCGCCTGCACAGTTAGGCCCGGATTCCGGGGAAATAACTAGCCTCTGCGATGGCGGTGGTGTCGACTCGGTGTTTCATTCCCAAAAATGAACATATAGAGAACAAATGTGCAAGGCGGGATCGATAGGTTCATTGACACGACGCGTGGACTGGATCGCTAGACGATTGAACTCGGGGTGGAGTTTGGCCCGATCGCGCGGAGGGCGGACCAGCCGACGAGAGCGGTCAATCCGAGGTCTACGATATGATTCAGATGGAACGGGCCAAAGCCGGCGTACAGAACTCGGTCTATCGCATGGAGAGAGACCGCGCGGATCGTGGTGTAGGCCAACAGGGCGGCCGTGGAAAATCCCGATAGCCGAACGGGCTGTGGCGAGTTTGCCAGTCTTTTGATGAGCCATCGGAAGGCCAGCACGGTTGCGGTCAACAAGGCAAGCACCACAGGAACCTGGATGAGACGCCTGCTTCTGTAGTCACCAAGGGCTAGGCTCGTACTCCTGGCGACATCGTGCAGGTGATGTTCCTCGCCCATAAAGCGCCAGCACGCCAGGAGTGCGAATGCAACCGCAATGGCCAGCCAGTGCCAGCGGTGCCTGCCCTCAATCCTGGAACGCAGGCGCAAATCCACTCGAACCGCCAGAACGGCGACGCAGGCATATGCCATCACTCCGACGAAGGTGGTCAGCTCTTCAGGTAGGGTGGCGCCGGGCATGCCGCCGAAATAGCCGACAATCCGACCAAGAGGATATCAAATTCGTAGGTGCGTGAGGCGAGCCTGGCTGGCTTGGGCTGGTTACGCACGGGGGCTAACCTCTGCCCCACGCGCCGCGCTTGCCCCCACGCCCCGCCTCCACGCTTTTTGGGTCGAAATTACGCAGTCGGGGTAGGAAGCAACGCGGTGTCGTAGCGCCAAAAACGGCCGTTTTGCGTGGTCACAGTGCAGTGTGAGGAATGACGCATTCTTACGCAGGTCACGCATCGGCGCTGATCGGAAATATCGATGGGCAAAACGATCCATCCCGGCACGAACCTTGCCCCTCGGCCCCTGCCGAGCCCCAGAGCGGCACAGCCGCTCTGTACACGGGCGCCTTCCATGCTCCGCTGATGGCGGATAAGACGGTTCCGATGGTGCGACACGATCAAATTGCGCGTGGCGAAGCCACTCCTTTCCATAGGGGATATATCCCCTCCCGGTTTCTCAGCACGTCGACGATTCGCGCTCCTGGTCAATGAGCCTTGCGATTCTTGCGAGAGTTTCGCCCGCGAGCTGATCGCCAGTCCAGGTGTCCCTGACCAGCTCCTGAGCGCTCAGGCCGGCAACCATCGTCCGCCATTCCTCTGCCTGTTGCTCTTTCCGCCAACGGGCATCGTCAGGGATGGGGGCTTTGCCGAGGAGATGCTTGACCAGCCCCTCAATCGACTTGGGAAGGAGCAGGGCATAGGCGTTGGTAATCTGTTCTACCTGCGGCCCAGCTTCGCTCTTCCTGTCGGTGGGGCGGCACCGTCGGATCCAATGTAGGAAGCCAGCGGTACGCAGCCGGCGCAAGGCAGCGTGGACGGCCGAGTAGGAGTGACCGACGGCTTCGGCAATCGTAGCGATAGCCGGCTCGAGTGTGCCGGTCTTGAAGTCGACAAACCTTGTGTAAAGGACCTCAAGGACGTCCAGCCCGATTTGCCCCAGCACGCCATTTCGAGTGCCGGGATGCGAGCGTTGCCGCTCGACGCGCGTGCGGCGCTCGAGCTCCTTGGCGCTTTTCAGGATTGCGCCGATCCTGCGTCTGGCACCACGCTTGGTGCCGTCCGCGATCGGCCGCCAGAGCCGATGTTCGAGCTGCCCTTGGTTGTAAGTGTTCCGCCAGACCGGTTGTCCGGACCGATACACTTTCTTGGGCTTTGCCTGCGCGATGATCTCGCCAATCGACCGCACGGTCATGCCGTTTGACCACGCTGAAAATGGTTCGCCAACGCGTCAAAAAACCCGCAGAATTGCGTGGTATCGAGACCGGGGGTTGCCAGCGCTAAGATATTGAAGCACGGGGGAAGCCCTAGACTAGCCCTGTCCACCACCGCTGCTTCTTCTCGCCGCATTGGCCGTGAAGGCCGATGGCCGGTCCGCGCGACCGGTCTTTCGATTGTCCGTTCGGTTGGCGATAGGTCGGGCTTTTTCCACGAGGCAGGCCCCCGTTGCGACGCCGGTCCGGAACCTGCCCTTGCCGCCTTGCGCGCCAACCCGTAGATGAGCCCCATGCCCGGAGATATTCTTGACAACCGCGGTCGCGGCAGCGCCGGCTGGAGCTGGCCAGCCATTCACCCCGAAGGACGCAAGTTCGCGCTTGTTTCCGCTGCGCTGAGCCTAGGCAGCGCGGTCATGGCGTGGGAAACGCTGGCCTGGCCGCTGGCGTTCCTCACCGTCGGCATCCTCGCCTTCTTTCGCGATCCGCTGCGCGTTACGCCGCGCGATGACCGATTCGTGGTGTCGCCCGCCGATGGCTTGATCACGCTGATCCAGAAGGTGCCGCCGCCGCGCGAATTGACCGCCGATGACGGATCGGGTGCGAAGGGCATGGCGGAAACGCCGGTGACCCGCGTGTCTATTTTCATGAGCGTGTTCGACGTCCACATCAACCGGTCGCCGATTGGCGGCACGATCCGCCGTGTGGTCTATATCCCCGGCAAGTTCCTCAACGCCGATCTCGACAAGGCCAGCGAGGAGAACGAGCGTCAGCATTTCCTGGTCGAGCGCAGCGACGGGGTGCAGATCGGGTTCACACAGATCGCGGGGCTGATCGCCCGGCGCATCGTGCCGTTCGTGAAGGGCGGGGACATTGTCGCCGCCGGCCAGCGCGTGGGTCTGATTCGCTTCGGCAGCCGCGTCGATGTCTATCTGCCCGAAGGCACCGAACCCAGGGTGCTGATGGGGCAGCGGGTGATCGCAGGCGAAACCGTGCTGGCCGAGATCGGGCAGGCGCCGATGATCGAGGGCGTCAGCCAGTGACCTCCGGGCCTGCGCCGTCGGCGGAGCCCGAAGAGACGTTTGACGTGAATGGCGAAGCTCTGCCGGACGGCGAGGACTTCGGCCGCACCCGCCTTCCGCGCGGATTGACCCTGCGCGCGCTGGTGCCCAACGCGATCACCTCCGCCGCGCTCTGTTCGGGGCTGACCGGCATCCGCTTTGCCATCAACGGCGATTTCGAACGCGCGGTGATGGCGGTGATCATCGCCGGCATTCTCGATGGCATCGATGGGCGCGTGGCGCGGATGATGAAGGCGCAGTCGCGCTTCGGCGCCGAACTGGACAGCCTGTCGGACGCGATTTCGTTCGGCGTCGCGCCTGCCCTGATCCTCTATCTGTGGTCGTTGCAGACCGAACCGCGCTTCGGCTGGTTCGCCGCACTGGCGCTGGCGGTGTGCTGCGCGTTGCGGCTGGCCCGCTTCAACGCCCGGATCGACATGGCGGACCAACCGCATAAATCAGCCGGTTTCCTGACGGGTGTGCCGGCGCCCGTAGGTGCGGGGCTGGCCATGCTGCCGCTGTACCTGTGGATTGCCAGCGGGCGCGAGGAATTCCGCTACCCGATGTTCGTCGGAGTATGGGCGGCGCTGATCGCGTTCCTGATGATATCCAACATGGCCACTCTGGGTTGGACCGCGTTGCGCCCGCGCCGCGCAATCCGCCTGGAAGTGATCGCGCTGTTCGGGCTGGTGATTGCCGCGCTGCTGACGGAACCGTGGTTGACGCTGGTGGGTATCTGCGGGATCTATCTCGCGCTCGTGCCGGTGGGCGTGGTTCGCTATGCGCGCGTCAGGCGGCTGCGCGGCGGGCAGGGGCGATCCGCCGTTCCGCCGTCCGCCTGATCGAGCGGACTGCGGCGCGGCGCGGACCGCATCCCACCGCAGGCGCGACTGCCGGCATGTCCGACACGATGCTGACGCAGTATTCCCGGTGTGCCACGCCGGCACGCGATTGGCGCAACAGGCCGCGCACCGCACCGGCTTGCGCGGTTACGGTCGCCCCAATCGCACCGATGGCCAGAAGGCCGGCACCGGCAAAAAACAGCGAGACAAGAACACCAAGCATGACAACCAGCCTTTCGACCCTGTGTCCCCGGCCAAGGTTCGCCTTGACAGCCTGTGGACATCATGTGGATAACTCGGAATATGGTTAACGGTTCCTTACCGGATGCCGTAATACCCCTTATGTTCTCTTTTTGTTCCGTATCGTCAAGCGGAAAATGCCGCGCGGCGTTTTTTGCGTGCGACAGACGGAAGTCGAGATGGTCGGCGTGACGCTGTCCTCGCCGTCGGAACCGGCCGGCCGCACGCCAGCAAATTCGAGGTGGATTTCTTTGCGCACTTGCTCTAAGGGCGCCAGCGCCGGACGGTGCAGGGGCAGGTGCCCCTTGCATGAGAGACGGTAATCCACACGGGAAACGCACATACCGGTGCCGTGGCGGGATCTCCGCCTGGTTCCAGTTTCCCGGAGGCTTGAACCGGAAAGGAAATACCTATGGCGGCTCCTGTCGTCACGATGCAGCAACTTATCGAGGCCGGTGCGCACTTCGGCCACCAGACCCACCGCTGGAATCCGCGGATGAAGCCGTACATCTTCGGCGCCCGCAACGGCATCCACATCCTTGACCTGTCGCAGACCGTGCCGCTGTTCGCACGCGCGCTCGATTTCATCTCGGCCACCGTGCAGGCCGGCGGCAAGGTGCTGTTCGTCGGCACCAAGCGCCAGGCGCAGGAGCAGATCGCGCAGGCCGCGCGTGCTTCGGGCCAGCACTTCGTCAACCACCGCTGGCTGGGCGGCATGCTCACCAACTGGAAGACGATCAGCCAGTCGATCAAGCGTTTCAAGGCGCTGGAAGAGCAGCTTGCGGGCGACACCGCCGGTCTGACCAAGAAGGAAGTCCTTCAGCTGACCCGCGAACGCGACAAGTTCGAACTGTCGCTGGGCGGCATCCGCGACATGGGCGGCATTCCGGACGTGATGTTCGTGATCGACGCCAACAAGGAAGAACTGGCGATCAAGGAAGCCAACGTGCTGGGCATTCCGGTCGTTGCCATTCTCGATTCGAATGTCTCGCCCGAAGGCATCGCCTTCCCGATCCCGGCGAACGACGACGCCAGCCGCGCGATCCGCCTCTACTGCGAAGCGGTGGCCGCCGCCGCCACCAAGGGTGGCCGTGATGCCGCCATTGCTTCGGGTGCGGATTTCGGCGCGCTGGCCGAGCCGCTGGCCGAGGAAGCTGTCGAGGCCTGAGCCCCGGCGGCGCCGGTCGATGATCGGGGCGGCCCGTCCGGGCCGTCACCGAATTGACCCGGACAAGACTTACGGGCCGCAGCGGATTGCTGCGGCCTCACCCGTTTCAAGAACAGAAGGATCAACGCGATGGCTTATACCGCCGCTGACGTGAAGAACCTGCGCGAGCGCACTGGCGCCGGCATGATGGACTGCAAGAAGGCGCTGGACGAATCCGGCGGCGATTTCGAAGCCGCGGTCGACGCGCTGCGCGCCAAGGGCCTGGCTGCCGCCGCCAAGAAGTCCAGCCGCACCGCCGCCGAAGGTCTCGTGGGCGTGGCCGTTGCCGGCACCAAGGGCGTGGCCGTCGAAGTTAACTCGGAAACCGATTTCGTCGCCAAGAACGAACAGTTCCAGGACTTCGTGCGCAAGGCCACCGAAGTGGCGCTGAACACCGCCGCGGCCGATGTCGAGGCGCTGAAGGCCGCCGCCTATCCCGATGGCGGCACGGTTGCCGACAAGCTGACCAACAACGTCGCCACCATCGGTGAGAACCAGCAGCTGCGCCGCATCAAGCACGTCGCCGTGACGAACGGCGTGGTCGTGCCCTACATGCACAACGCCGCCGCGCCGAACCTTGGCAAGATCGGCGTGCTCGTCGCGCTCGAATCCGAAGCCGGCGCCGATGTGCTGGAGCCGCTGGGCAAGCAGATCGCGATGCACATCGCCGCCGCGTTCCCGCTGGCGCTGACCGCCGACGATCTCGACGCCGAACTGATCGCCCGCGAACGCAAGATCGCGGCCGAAAAGGCGGCTGAAAGCGGCAAGCCCGCCGAAGTGCAGGCCAAGATGGTCGACGGCGCGGTCTCGAAGTACGCCAAGGAAAACGCGCTGCTTTCGCAGCTGTTCGTGATGGACAACAAGACTCCGATCGCGCAGGTGGTGGAGCAGGCGGGCAAGGCCGCCGGCGCCAAGATCGCGCTGGTGGACTATGTCCGCTTCCAGCTTGGTGAAGGCATCGAGAAGGAAGAAAGCGATTTCGCCGCCGAAGTCGCCGCCGCTGCCGGCATCAAGTAAGTTCTGAACAGCACGTCCCCGCGCGGGCGGGGGAGGCGTTGCCGGTATTGCTCCGGCTCGTTCTCCCCGCCGGCGCGGGGATCGCTGTATGCGGCCGCCACCATGGCTGGCCACGCCACCCTTGGCAGCGCGGTCCATCCGCGTATAAGGGCCGCGTTTACCCCCGTTTGCGAGTACCCCGTTCCCATGAGCCTCCCCAAGTTCAAGCGCATCCTGCTCAAGCTTTCGGGCGAGGTGCTGATGGGGAACCAGCAGTTTGGCATCGATACCGATTTCGTCGATCGCCTGGCCGCCGAGGTGAAGGCGGTAAAGGATACCGGCGTCGAACTGTGCCTCGTGATCGGCGGGGGCAACATCTTTCGCGGCATGGCGGGGGCCGCCAAGGGCATGGACCGGGCGCAGGCCGATTACATGGGCATGCTGGCCACGGTGATGAACGCGCTGGCGATGCAGTCCTCGCTCGAAAAGCTCGGCGTCCACACGCGCGTACAGTCCGCCATACAGATGGACGCGGTGTGCGAGCCGGTGATCCGCCGTCGCGCCGAACGCCACCTGGAAAAGGGCCGGGTGGTGATCTTCGCCGCGGGGGTGGGCGCGCCCTATTTCACCACCGACAGCGGCGCGGCGTTGCGCGCGGCCGAAATGCAGTGCGACGCACTGCTCAAGGGCACCAGCGTCGACGGCGTGTACAATGCCGATCCGAAGAAGAATCCTTCGGCAAAGCGTTATGAAACCGTGGATTACGACACCGTCCTGGCAACCAACCTGCAGGTGATGGACGCCAGCGCGGTGGCGCTTTGCCGCGATAACCACATTCCCATCGTCGTGTTCTCGATCCGTGAGCAGGGCAATCTTGCCCGCGTGCTGGCGGGTGAGGGAACGCAGACCATCGTGCAGAAGGAAGCCTGACCATGGCCAAGTATGACAAGGCCGATCTCGAACGCCGGATGAAGGGCGCGGTTGAATCGTTCAAGAGCGATCTTTCGGGCCTGCGCACCGGCCGGGCCAACACCGCGCTGCTCGATCCGATCACGGTAGAAGTCTATGGCGCGCACACGCCGCTAAACCAGATCGCCACCGTTTCCGCGCCCGAACCGCGCCTGCTGTCGGTGCAGGTCTGGGACAAGTCGAACATCGGGCCGGTCGAAAAAGCGATCCGTTCGGCGGGGCTCGGCCTCAATCCGATCAATGACGGCAACAACCTGCGCCTGCCGATCCCCGATCTGACCGAGGAGCGCCGCAAGGAACTGGCCAAGCTGGCCAGCCAGTATGCCGAAAAGGCGCGGATCGCGATCCGCAACGTCCGTCGCGATGGCATGGAAGCGCTCAAGGCCGACGAGAACAAGAAGGAAATCTCGGAAGACGAGCGCAAGCGCGCCGAAACCGACGTCCAGAAGCTGACCGACGATTACATCAAGGCGGCCGATGAAGCCGCCGCCCAGAAGGAAAAGGAAATCCTGGGCAAGTGAGCGCGGCGGTCGCCCCGAAAAACGGGTCGGGAGATACCGGTTGCGTCGCGCGGCACGTCGCCATCATCATGGATGGCAACGGGCGCTGGGCGAAGAAGCGCCTGCTGCCGCGCGTCGTCGGGCACAAGCGCGGGGTCGATGCGGTGCGCGAAGTGGCGCGCGCCGCGCGCGACATGGGGCTTGAAGCGCTGACGCTCTATGCCTTCTCGTCCGAGAACTGGAAGCGCCCGGCGGACGAGATCGCCGACCTCATGGGGCTGCTCAAGGCCTTCATCCGCAGCGATCTGCAGGAATTGATCGACAACAACGCGCGGCTCCGGATTATCGGCGATTATCATGGGCTTGCCCCCGATATCGTGGAGCTGGTCGAAGATGCTATGGCGCGCACGGCGGCGAACACCGGCACCACGCTGGCCATCGCGCTGAACTATGGATCGCAGCAGGAGATCGCCCGCGCGGCGGCGCGGGCTGCTGCCAAGGGCGCGATCACCCCGGAGGCGATCGAGGCCGAGCTCTATACCGCCGATCTGCCCCCGCTCGATCTGCTGATCCGTACGTCGGGTGAGGTGCGGCTTTCCAATTTTCTGCTGTGGCAGGCCGCCTACGCCGAAATGTGGTTCACCGACGTGCTGTGGCCCGATTTCACGCCCGAGCATCTGCGGCAGGCGCTGGAGCAGTTCTCGACTCGCGAGCGGCGCTTTGGCGGTCGCTGATCCGTCCGCCGAAGGCGCTGCCACGCCGGCCCGGCGGAGCGACCTGCCGGTGCGCGTCGCCTCGGCCGTGGTCATGCTCGCCATCGCGGGCTTCGCCATATGGCGCGATGGGGTGGTGCTCGATTGCTTCATCGCGCTGGTCGCCTTCGCCGCCTATGGCGAGTACGTGATGCTAGCGAGCCGGATCGCGACGGACCCGGCGCGTCTGGGAGCGGCGGCGATTACCGGCGCGTTCTACATCGGCTGGGCAGCGCTCGCGCTGATCGTCATGCCCACGCCGCTTTTGATCGCGGTGATCGGGTTGGTGATCTGCACCGATACCGGAGCCTATTTCACCGGGCGCGCGCTGGGTGGACCCAAGATTGCGCCGAAAATCAGCCCCTCCAAGACCTGGGCCGGCCTTGCCGGCGGCATGGCCGCGGCGGGCATCTGGCTGGCGCTGGTCACGCTTTCGGGCGGGTACATGCTGTCGGCGCTGGGGCCGACCGGGCCAAGCCTGAAGCAGGCGCTGGCGATCACCAACGTCGGCATGGCGGCGCTGGCCGGCGCCGGGCTGGCGGTGGTGGCGCAGGCCGGCGATTTCTATGAAAGCTGGCTCAAGCGCCGGGCCGGCGTGAAAGACAGTTCGCGCCTGATCCCCGGCCACGGCGGCGTGTTCGACCGCGTGGACGGCCTGTTGCCGGTGGCGATTGTCGCGGGCACGGCCTGGGCCATGGGACTTGGCGGAGGAGCCTGAGATGACCGGACAACGCACGATTTCGGTTCTGGGCGCGACGGGTTCGATCGGCGCCTCCACCCTTGATCTCGTCCGCCGCAATCCCGATGCCTTCCGCGTGGTGGCGCTGACGGCCAACGCGCAGGCGGCGGAACTGGCGGCGCTGGCGCGCGAATTCCGCGCGGAAGTGGCGGTCGTGGCCGACGAGGCGCGGCTGCCCGAGCTGCGCGAACATCTGGCCGGATCGGGCGTGGAAGCCGCGGGCGGCCCGACGGCGCTGGTCGAGGCAGCCGCGCGCGGCGCGGATATCACCGTGGCCGCGATCGTTGGGTGCGCGGGTCTTGCCCCCACCATGGCGGCGATCGAACAGGGCAAGGTGATCGCGCTGGCCAACAAGGAAGCACTGGTTTCCGCTGGTGAGGTGATGACCGCGGCGGTCGCCCGGACCGGGGCCACGCTGCTGCCGGTCGATTCCGAACACAACGCGATCTTCCAGTGCCTGCAGGGCAACGATGCCGCCAACGTCCGCTGGATCACGCTGACGGCCAGCGGTGGCCCGTTCCGCGATTGGCCCGCCGAACGCCTGGCCCTGGCCACTCCGGCCGAAGCGGTGAAGCACCCCAACTGGTCGATGGGCGCCAAGATCAGCGTCGATTCGGCCACGATGATGAACAAGGGGCTGGAATTCATCGAGGCGTTCCACCTGTTCCCCGTGGGTGTGGAGCGGCTGCGCATCATCGTTCACCCGCAGTCGATCGTGCATTCCATGGTCGAATACCGCGATGGGTCCACGCTGGCGCAGCTTGGCCCTTCGGACATGCGCGTGCCGATCGCCTCCGCGCTCGCCTGGCCCGCGCGAATGGACACGCCCTGCGCGCCGCTCGATCTTGCCGCGATCGGTGAATTGACGTTCCGCGCGCCCGATGAAACGCGCTTTCCCGCCACCCGCCTGGCGCGCGAGGCGGTGACGGCGGGCGGTTCCGCGCCGGCCGTGCTCAATGCCGCCAACGAGATCGCCGTGGCCGCGTTCCTGGCCGGTCAGATCGCGTTCACCGATATTGCGGAGAATGCGGCGCGCGTGCTCGATTCGATGAACGACTTTTCCGCCCCGGGCTCGCTGGATGATGTTATTCTGGTGGACCGCGCCGCGCGGGCCAGAACGCGTGAAACGATGGAGCTTGCGCACTGATGCCCACACCACCGCTGCACGATCCGGGGATCCTGGTGACCCTGCTCGCCTTCGTGCTCGTGCTCGGGCCGCTCGTGTTCATCCACGAACTGGGGCACTATCTCGTCGGCCGCCTGTTCGGCGTGAAGGCGGAAAGCTTTTCGATCGGGTTCGGCAAGGAACTGGCGGGGTGGACCGACAAGCGCGGCACGCGCTGGAAGCTGTCCATGCTGCCGCTGGGCGGTTACGTGCAGTTCGCGGGCGACATGAACCCGGCGAGCCAGCCCGATCCCGCCTGGCTTTCGCTGCCCGCCGCCGAACGCGAGCGGACGTTCCAGGCCAAGCCGCTGTGGCAACGCGCGCTGATCGTGCTGGCCGGGCCGGTGACCAATCTGGTTTTCGCGGTGCTGATCCTGGCGGCGTTCAACATGATCGATGGGCGTGTTGTTGCCTCGCCGGTGGTGGGCGTGGTCCAGCCGACCTCGGTGGCCGACAAGGCCGGGCTGCGCGCGGGCGACCGCGTGGTGTCGCTGCAAGGTGCGCGCATCGACGATTTCCTGCAAATCCGCATGGAAGTGTCGCAGCACCCCGCCGAGCCGCTGGATCTGGTAATCGAGCGCGATGGCAAGCAATTGCCCATGCAGGTCACGCCCGAAGCCAAGGTGATGTCCGATGCTTTCGGAAACGAACAGCGTATCGGCTATTTGGGCATCGGCCCGGCCCGTTTCGACGTGGTGCGCGCCGGGCCGGTGGATGCCGTGGCCGACGCGGTGGGGCAGACGCGCGACATCATCGGGATGATGGTGACCGGCATCGGCCAGATCGTGACCGGCCGGCGCGAGGTGAAGGAGCTTGGTGGGCCGATCAAGATCGCCAAGTATTCCGGCGAGCAGCTGGTATCGGGCTGGCGCAACTACGCATGGTTCGTCGCGCTGATCTCGATTAACTTGGGGTTCATTAACCTGCTGCCAATTCCGGTGCTGGACGGAGGTCATCTCGCTTTCTACGCCGCCGAGGCGGTGCGCAGGAAGCCGGTCAGCCGGCGCGGCCAGGAATGGGCGTTCCGGACCGGGTTGGCGTTTGTTGTCGGTTTGATGCTCTTTGTTACGATCAATGACGTTGCGTCGCTGAAAGTGTTCGGGGGGTAGGGGATACAATCCGGTCGCGGGGGCCGGATTTTCCACAATTTGCGGGGCGATCGAACGCTTGGACAGCCTGCTTGCTTGATTGGCGGGGCTGCTTCGGGCAGATGGCGGCGATTGCTGGTGCGGCCGGTCCTTGAAAAGGGTTTGCCGCAAGAACACACGGGATGGCGCTTGGTGATGATTGGACGTAACTCGGGCCGGACCGTTCCTGCCTCGCCACGGGCGTCGTCGGTGGCTATTGCCCTGATGGTCACCACCTGCATGGCCGGCGTGCCCGAAATGGCGGCGGCGCAGCAGAGCCAGGCGGATCAGAAGCCTGCGCGCAAGCCTTCGGCCCTGTTCGGCAAACATGCCCGGCAAACCGCGCCGGCCAGCGCGGTTCCGGTTCCCGCCAGCCCTGCGCCGGCGCCCGCCGCGCCACCGGTGGTTGCGGAAGTCACGGTCAAGACGATCACGATCGATGGCGCGCAACGGCTGGAGCCGGATACCATCCGCTCCTACATCCGCCTGCGCGAAGGTGATCGCTATACCCAGGCCGCCGCCGACCAGGTGCTGAAGGACCTGTTCGCGACCGAGCTGTTCTCGGACGTGCAACTGCGCAACAACAACGGCGACGTGGTGATCCAGGTCAAGGAGAACCCGGTCGTCAACCGTATCATCCTGGAGGGCAACAAGCGCCTCAAGGAAGACAAGATCCTGCCCGAAATCAAGCTTTCGGCGCGCCAGATCTTCACCCGTTCCAAGGTGCGCGCGGACGTGGCCCGCATCATCGAGCTGTACAAGCGGCAGGGCCGCTTCGCCGCTTCGGTCGAACCGAAGATGGTCATGCTCGAACAGAACCGCGTCGATATCGTGTTCGAGATCAGCGAGGGGCCGAAGTCCAAGGTCCGCCAGATCAACATCATCGGCAACGAGAAGTTCTCCGACGGGGAACTGCGCGGCCAGATGGTGACCAAGCAGTCGCGCTTCTTCCGCCTGTTCAGCTCGGGCACCAGCTACGATCCGGATCGCCTCGCCTTCGACCAGCAGAAGCTGCGCCAGTATTACCTGACCAACGGCTATGCCGATTTCCGCGTGGTTTCGGCGGTGGCCGAACTGACGCCCGACAAGCGCGATTTCATCATCACCTACGTGGTGGAAGAGGGGAAGCGCTACAAGTTCGGCGACGTCAAGGTGGACAGCCAGCTGCGCGACTTCGATGGCGACAAGCTGGCCGAGCGGCTGAGCATCAAGAAGGGCCAGTGGTACAACGCCAAGGCCGTTGAAGACACGGTCGACAGCCTCACCGAAACCGCCGGCAGCTTCGGTTATGCCTTCGCCGACGTCCGTCCCGACTTCCAGCGCGACAAGGACGACCTGACGATGAGCGTGACCTTCCGCATGGCGGAAGCACCGCGCGTCTATGTCGAGCGCGTGGACGTCAACGGCAATACGCTGACGCAGGACAAGGTGGTCCGCCGCGAGTTCCGCCTGGGCGAGGGCGACGCCTTCAACAGCCTGCAGATCAAGCGCTCCACCAACCGCATCAAGTCGCTGGGCTATTTCCAGGAAAAGTTCGAGGTCGAGCAGAAGCCCGGCAGCGCGGCCGACCGCATCGTGCTGGAAGCCAACGTCGAGGAAAAGCCGACCGGCCAGCTCCAGCTTTCCGCCGGCTTCTCCAGCCTTGAAAGCTTCATCTTCCAGGCCTCGATCCAGCAGAACAACTTCCGTGGCCGTGGCCAGACCGTTGGCCTCAGCGTCGACTATTCGCGCTATTCGCGCGCGGTGCAGGTGAGCTTTACCGAGCCTTACCTGTTCGACCGGAACGTGTCGTTCGGCATGGACGTCTATCGGCGCGACTACAACAGCTTCAACTACTTCAACAGCAACCGCAACACGACCTACCGGCAGGCCACCACCGGCTTCCAGGCCCGCATCGGCGTGGCGTTGACCGAATATACCTCGCTGATCGGGCGCTACACGCTCAACTTCGACAACGTGACGCTCGACAAGGATACCTACTACCTCAACGGCCAGTGCAGCCCGTTGCTGGCCGGTCGGTATCTGTGCGACGCCATCGGCAAGCGCACCAGCTCGATCCTCGGTGTGTCGCTAGTCTATGACACGCGCGACAACCGCCTGCGGCCGACGCGCGGCTCCTCGCTGGTGCTGGGTGGCGACATCGCCGGGCTTGGCGGTTCGGTCAAGTATGCCCGCCTCACGGCCAACGCCTCGAAGTATGTACCGCTGGGCCACGGCTTCATCTTCTCGTTGCGCGGTGAAGGCGGCGCGATCAAGGCGCTGGGCAGCCGCTCCAACGATCCGTCGATCGACGACGTGCGCCTGACCGACCGCTTCTTCCTGGGCGAACCCCAGATCCGCGGCTTCGACATTCGCGGCGTTGGCCCCCGCGTGCTGCGCAAGCAGTATTCCGGGTATGATCAGCAGACCGGCGCGGGTGGCACGGTTTCGACTGATCGCAACCAGTGGGTCGATGACGCGCTGGGCGGCAAGTATTACTACCTTGCCCACGCCGAGGTCGAGATTCCGCTGGGCTCGGGCGCGCGCGAGATGGGGCTGCGGCCTTCGATCTTCGTTGACGCGGGCGCCGTGTTTGGTGTGGCGCATCCACAGACAACGGGGGCAGGAACGTTGCTGTATCTCGATAACCTGACCCAGAAGCTGACGACTTCCAGCAAGGATTCCAGCGGGGCGGTTAACCAAGTTGCGCAGAAGTACGACGAGGTCTTCGTGGGTGATAGTCCCAAACCGCGCATCTCGGTTGGTATCGGCGTCAACTGGAACTCGCCGTTCGGTCCCTTCCGCATCGATTTCGCCAAAGTCCTCAGCAAGGTCGAAGGCGACGACCCCAAGGCATTCACTTTCAACGTAGGAACCCAGTTCTGATGATCACGCGCATTGCATCGGCCCTTGTCGCGGGCCTTCTCGTTTCGGTTGCTCCGCAGGCCATGGCCGCCGCGCCAGCCGCTCCGGCCGCTACCGGTGGCGTTGTCGCCGCCGGCGTCGCGGTGGCCAACCCCCCGGCGATCGTCGCTTCGTCCTCGGCCTACCAGACCGCGCAGCAGCAGCGCCCGGTGACCTACAAGGCGCAGATCGACCAGGCCAATACCCGCAAGAACCAGATCACCGCGCAGCTTCAGCCGCTGTACGCCAAGCTGGAAGCGGATTCGAAGGCGCCCAAGCCCGATCAGGCCGCGCTGCGCCAGCAGTACGCGCAGATCCAGCAGATCGAGCAGGCCGGCCAGCGCGAAATCCAGCAGATCCTGGAGCCGCTGCAGCTTTCGGAACAGTACGTTCTGGAGCAGATCGGCGACAAGCTGGACGATGCCACGCAGAGCGCGATGACCAAGCGCAAGATCTCGCTGGTTCTCGATTCGCAGTCGGTGATCAAGGCGGACCAGGCGTACAACCTGAACCAGGACATCCTGACCGAACTCAACGCGCTGATCCCCTCGGCGCAGCTCGTGCCGCCGGCCGGCTGGCTGCCGCGCGCGCAGCGTGAACAGCAGGCGCAGCAGCAGGCGGCGCAGGCCGCTGCCGCGCAGCCGGACAACAAGAAGGCGCCGGTCGGCCGCTGAGGCCGTCCGCGTCGAACATCGTCAAACGGGGGCACCATGGCGGAAGATCAGACGGACGGCGCGGCCGCCGCACCGTTCGACTATGACGTGACCAAGGTGATGGCGGCGCTTCCGCACCGCTATCCCCTGTTGCTGGTCGATCGCGTTCTGGGCCTTGTGCCCGATGAATCGATCCACGCGGTCAAGGCTGTCTCGATGAACGAGCAGTTCTTCCAGGGGCACTTCCCCGGCCGGCCGATCATGCCCGGCGTTCTCCAGATCGAGGCGCTGGCGCAGGCCGCCGGCGTGCTCGCGGTGGAAACGCTTGGGCTCGCCGGCACCGGCAAGCTCGTCTATTTCATGGCGATCGAGGGCGCCAAGTTCCGCAATCCGGTGGAGCCTGGCTGCCTGTTGCACCTGCACGTTGAATTCACGCAGAAGCGCGCGCGCGTCTGCAAGTTCGCGGGCAAGGCCATGGTCGATGGCAAGGTGACCTGCGAGGTCAGCTTCACCGCAATGATCGCGGACAGCTGAGCAGGCTCCCGACGGACGCCGGGGGCGTCCGACCAGGGACTCGACAAATCGCGCGGTATCCATTAGGGGCGCCGCTTTCCAGTTTCCCGAAGACCGGTCGGAACCGGTCGCCAAGCGGAGCAAGACCGATGAAGGCCAATATCCACCCCGACTACCACATGATCAAGGTGCAGATGACCGACGGCACCGTGTTCGAAACCCGCTCCACCTGGGGCAAGGAAGGCGACACGCTGGCGCTCGACATCGATCCCACCTCGCACCCGGCCTGGACCGGCGGCACGCGTCAGATGGATCAGGGCGGCCGCGTTGCGCAGTTCAACAAGCGGTTCGGCGGTCTTTCGCTCAAGCGTTGATCGCGCGCGAAAAGCCAGACGGGCAGGGCGGCTTCGGCCGCCCTTTTCGTTTTCGCCCTTTCGTTAAAGCGTTTCGCAGCGATCCGTCCGTATCGGTGCGTGGCATTGCTATCTGCGATAGCCGTTCTAGAGTATCGCCATGACCACCCTGACCAACGCGCTGGAAAGCCGCCTGGGTTATCAGTTGCGCCGCGCTTCCGCGGTGATGATGGCCGACCTCGCGCGCGAGTTGGCGGACCTTGACCTGCGGCCTGCGGAAGTGACCACGCTATTGGTGATCGGCGAAAACCCCGATTGCTCGCAGACCGAGGTGGGGCATGCGCTGGCCATCAAGCGCGCCAACATGGTGCCGATCATCGCGCGCCTGATGGACCGGGGCTTTGTTGCGCGCACCCGGGCCGACGGCCGCTCGCACGCGCTCACCCTGACCGATCAGGGGCGCAAAATGGCGGACGAAGCCAATCAGCGCATTGCGGCGCATGAAGCGCGCTTCGTCACCCAGCTTGCCGCGGGCGAAGTGGAAACGCTGTTGCGATGCCTGCCGACGATTCGCGGCATTGGTACCGAACCCGAGGGCTGAGCTAGGGCCAGCTTATTGCCAGGGGCGTTCGCGATACCATTTCGTCACCACGTATTTCAGCCCCTTGCGCACTTTCATGGCGTGATGGATCGTCGCCGGGTTGACGCTGCCGTCGCGCCGGCGGTTGTTCCAGCCCACCAGCTTGCCCGGTTCGGGATGGATCAGCTTGTCGAGAACCTTGAACCGCGTGGCGCCACCGGCTTCCACCGCGTTGAGATAGACCATGAAGGTCCAGGTGCGCTGCCCGGAAACGGCGCAATAGCGGTCGAAATCGGCGCCGTGTTCGTCGAAATAGTCGGTGTGTGCCTTGAATTCCTGTCCCGGGGCATAGCGCTGGCCCTGGATCGGTTCACCGAACGGCCGGTCGATGCCACACAGCGCGGAAAAACGTTCGTCGAGCGCCAACACGTCGGGAGCGGCCATCGGCAGGTCGCAGGTCTCGCTGGTGCGGAAATAGTAATCGCCGTTGGGGTCGGCGATGGTCGAGGGCCGGCGGTCGGCCTCGATCCGGGCGATTAGCGCCCCGCATTCCGCAGCGGTCAGGAAATCGCGCAGGATCACCATGTCGGCGCGCGGAGTGGGAACGCGAACGAGGCCCGGCGTTGCGAGCAGCCGATCGAGCGAGGCTTCGTTGACGGGTGCGTCCATGATCGTGTGCTAGCCGGTCCCAGACCGAACGCCAACATCGCCTGTGCGCGATGTGCCGCCAGCCATAGGATGTGGCCGCCCGGCCTGCTATCCCGTCGGTATGGCTCCGTCGTCGTCCCGCTCCGCGCCGTCCATCGGGCGTGCCAACGGCTTCTCGCTGGTCGAGATGCTGGTGGTGCTGTTCGTGATCGGCCTGCTGGCGTCGGTGGTGGTCCTGTCGATGCCCGGCGACGAGCGCATCCTGCGCAACGAGGCGGAACGCTTCGCCGCGCGCACCATCGCGGCGCGGGACGAAGCGATCGTTGGTGGCGCGCCGGTGGCGCTGGTGGTGGGGCCGGCCGGGTATTACTTCCAACGCCGCGTTGATGGCGCGTGGCAGGCGCTTCCCGGCAAGGGTTTCGATCTGGCGGCGTGGAAGCAGGGCACGCAGGCCACGGTCGCCCAGCCGGGCGGACGGGGCCGCATCGTGTTCGATACGCTGGGGCTTGCCAGCGGCGATGGCGCGGTCCGGCTGGAACGCGGGGACCGGCATCTGATCCTGCGCATCGCGCGCGATGGAAAGGTCACGCTCGATGCGGCGTGACGGCAACGGCGCGGAAGCGGGCTTCACCCTGCTCGAACTGATGATCGCGCTGGCGGTGTTCGCGCTGGCGGCGCTGGCCTTGCTCAGGATGGAGGGCGCCAGCATCGCGCGCACCGCCGATCTGGACCAGCGCCTGTTGCGCGAGATCGTGGCGCAGAACATGGCGGCGGAAATCCTGACCGATCCCGCTCCCCCCGCGATCGGCGACGCCAGCGGCACGATCCGCAATGCCGGCCGCCAGTTCGCATGGACGCGGCACGTCGCGCCGCAGGCGGACTTCGGCGTGCTGGCCATCACGCTGACCGTGCGCGAGGTAACGCCGGGCCGCGCCAGCCAAGCGATCACGCTCGACTTTGCCCGGTTGCCAGTGTCATGACGTCATTGCACGGCCATCGCGAACCTTCGTATCCGGCAAACGGCTTCACGCTGGTGGAAATGCTGGTGGCGTTGCTGATCTTCGCGATGATTGCCGGCGGCGCGCTGGCGTTGCTGCGCTTCAGCGTCGATGCTGAACTGGCAAGCCGCGCCGGGACCGACCGTATCGCCGCCAGCCGGCGCTTCCTGTCGGTCTGGACCGCCGATCTGGCGCAGATCACGCCGCGTCTGGCGCGCGACGAAAGCGGCGCGGTTCATCCCGCGCTGGAAGCTGGTGGAGCGGGCGGCATGGTGCTGCGCTTCACCCGCAGCGGCTGGTCCAACGCGGATGGCGCGGCGCGGCCCAGCCTGCAGAAGGTGGAATACCGCTGGGACGGCAAGGCGCTGGTGCGCGCCGGCTATCCGTTCCCCGATGGCGCCGCGCCTGAGCCGGGCGCCGCCGTCCTGCCGCTGGCGGGGCCGCCGGCCTTGCGCTTCCGCAGCCGTGACGGGCAATGGCAGGGCCGGTGGGAGCCGCAGCGCATGGGCGAATTGCCGGTGGCGATCGAAGTGCTGCTACCACAGCCGGGGGGCGAGCCGTTGCGCATCGTCTCGCTGGTCGGGGTGAACTACCAGTGAGGCGGGATCGTCCTCCCCACGAACGTGGCGCGGCACTGCTGTCGGTGCTGCTGCTGGTGGCGGTCATGGCGGTGATCGCGGCGGTCATGCTCGACCGGCTCAACCTGGCGACGCGGCTTGCCGGCAACGGGCAGGCGATGACGCAGGCGCGCCTTGCTGCCACCAGCGCGGAAACGGTGGCAATGGCCCGGCTCAAGGCCCTGGTCGATGCGGACGATCGCCGCACGGTCGACCGCATCGGACTGCTGGGCCGAGAGTTCCCGTTGCCGCTGCCGCGCGGGGCGGCGCGCGTGCGGATCGACGACGCGGGCAATTGCTTCAACGTCAATTCGCTGGTCCAGCAGGGCGTGGACGGCACGTTCACGCTGCGGCCCGTGGCGCTCACGCAGTTGCGGGCGCTGATGGCGGGGCTGGCAGTGCCGGCGAACGAGGCGGTCCGCCTGAGCGATGCCATGGCGGACTGGATCGACAGCGACGAGCGGCCCGCGCCGAACGGGGCGGAGGACGATGTCTATCGCGCCGGGCCGGTGCCCTATCGCCCGCCCAACCGGCTGATCGGCGATGTCAGCGAACTGCGCGCGGTGCGGGGGATGACACCGGTGCTCTACCAGCGTTTACGGCCCTGGCTCTGTGCGCTGCCGGTTGCGGAGCTTTCACCGGTCAACGTCAACACGCTGCGGCTGGACCAGATCCGCCTGCTGACCATGCTTTCTCCCGCCACGATTCCGCCCGAACGCGCCCGTGCGCTTGTGCTGGGTCGGCCGCCTGCCGGCTATGCCAGCGCGGCGGAAGCGACCGCGCGGCTGGGAGGCACGGCCGGGGCAACCGGCGCGCTTCCGCTCGATCAGTTGCAGGTGCGCAGCCGCTGGTTCCTGCTGGATCAGGTAGTCTCTATCGATTCGGTGCGGCTGGAGGAGGAAGCGCTGATCGATACCGGGGTGACGCCCGCGCGCGTGGCGTTCCGCAGCTGGGGTGATCGCGAAAGCCGGTAGGGTGTCGGAATCGTGCGGGCGCGTGGCGGTCGCGCAAGTTTTCGCTTTTCAAGGCCGCTCCTTTCTGCAAAGGGGCTCGCCCGCGCCCTGCATCGTGTTACGATGGGGGCGCCGATCTTGTGGCGATCGTAGCTCAGTTGGTTAGAGCGCCGGTTTGTGGTACCGGAGGTCGAGGGTTCGAACCCCTTCGATCGCCCCATCTTTCCTCAGATTCTCTGCGCATCTCGGCCTTTCGAGGGACGCTAAGCGCTTGCCCCGGAACGGCGCAGGTGGCAGAGCGTGGCGCGAACCGGCGGCGCGCGCCGCCGGACGAGGATATGTGTTTCCCGCGTCCATGCACGGTTTTGCCAATCCCGCCCGTTTTCTGCGCCTTGCGCGCTGGTTGATGCCTTTGCTGCTGGGGCTGGGGCTGGTGCTTGCCTTCGGCGCGCTGGCCTGGGGTCTGCTGGTGGTACCGCCCGACCGGCTGATGGGCGATACCGTGCGCATCCTGTTCATCCATGTCCCCTCGGCCTGGCTGGGCATGGCGGGCTGGAGCACGATCGCCGTGGCGAGCCTGGTCGAGCTGGTCTGGCGCCATCCGCTCGCCGCCATCGGCGCGCGCGCGGCGGCGGTGCCAGGCGCGGCGTTCACCGCGATCTGCCTGGCCACGGGATCGATCTGGGCGCGTCCCACCTGGGGCACGTGGTGGGTGTGGGACGGCCGGCTGACGAGCTTCCTCGTCCTGCTGTTCCTCTATTTCGGCTATATCGCCCTGGCAGGCGCCGCGCAGCGCGATGCGCAGGCGGGTGAGGGCGCGAGCCGCGTGACCGCGATCTTCGGTCTGGTCGGCGCGATCAACATCCCGATCATCAACCGGTCGGTGGTGTGGTGGAACAGCCTGCACCAGCCGCCGTCGATCACCATCGGCAAGTCCGCGATCGACGGCACGTTCCTGTGGCCGCTGCTGATTGCGGCCATCGGCTTTTCGTGCATCTTCGGCGGCGTGGTGCTGGCGCGGATGCGGACGCTGCTGGCCGACATCCAGACCGAGGCGCGCCTGCGCCGCAAGGCGCTGGGCTGACGCGGCGCGGGAGGGCAGGATGCACGAGAGACTGGATCAATGGGACTATGTGGCAGCGGCGCTGGCGATCGGGGTGATCGGCACGTTGCTGCTGGTGGGCTGGACGCTGTGGGCCATGGTCCGCGCCGAACGCCGGCGTGACAGGGCGAGGGGCAAGTGAGCGGCATCAAGGCAAAGCACCAGCGGCTGGTCCTGCTGGCCATCGCGCTGGTCGCGCTGGTGGGCGCGGGGCTGCTCGCCGCCTATGCGCTGCGCAACCAGGCCGCCTATTTCTACGTGCCGAGCGATCTGGTCGCCCATCCGCCCGAACAGGGCCGCGCCGTGCGCCTGGGCGGCATGGTGGAGAAGGGATCGATCAAGACCCGGCCCGATGGCGTGACCATCGATTTCATCGTGGGCGATGGCAAGGCGCGCGTGCCGGTGCGCTTCACCGGGATCACGCCGGACCTGTTCGTCGAGGGATCGGGCGTTGTCGCCGAAGGGCGGATGGAAGGCGGCACGTTTGTGGCCGACAACCTGCTAGCCAAGCATGACGAGAAATACGTCCCGCGCGAGATGAAGAACATGACCGACGCGCAGGCGAAACAGGTGGTGGCCGAAACGAAATGATGGCGGAACTCCCATGATAGCCGAACTGGGCCTTGCCGTCCTGTGGATGGCCGCCGCGCTGGCGGTGCTGCAATTGGCGGCGGGTATCATCGCCCTGCGTCCCAAGGGGGAGCATCTGGCCGGCGTGGTCCGTCCGCTGGCGGTAATGCAGGGCGTGCTGGTCGCCTTCGCGTTCCTGGCGCTCGTCACGCTGTTTCTGGAAACCGACCTGTCGGTAAAGCTGGTGGCGGAAAACAGCCATTCGGCCAAGCCGTTCATTTTCAAGCTGGCGGGCACCTGGGGCAACCACGAAGGCTCGATGCTGCTGTGGGTGACGATCATGGGCCTGGCCGGCGGCTTCGTGGCGCTGATCGAGAAGCGGCTGCGCGAGGATACGCTGGTGGCGACGCTGGCAGGGCAGGCCTTCGTCAGCCTGGGGTTCTACGCCTTCCTGCTGCTGTCCTCGAACCCGTTCGAGCGGCTGCCCGAACCCGCGCCCGATGGCAACGGCCTCAACCCGCTGCTGCAGGACATCGGCCTCGCCTTCCATCCGCCCACGCTTTACGTCGGCTACGTTGGCCTTTCGATCGCCTTCAGCTTCGCCATCGGCGCGCTGGTGACGCGCGATGTCGGCCCCGCCTTCGCCCGCGCGATGCGGCCATGGGTGCTGGGCGCGTGGATATTCCTGACGCTCGGCATCACCGCCGGCTCCTATTGGGCGTACTACACGCTGGGCTGGGGCGGCTGGTGGTTCTGGGACCCGGTGGAAAACGCCTCGCTGATGCCCTGGCTGGCGGCGACGGCGCTGCTCCATTCGTGTTCGGTCCTCGCTTCGCGCAACGCGTTGCGGGCCTGGACCGTGATGCTGGGCGTGATCGCGTTCTCGATGTCGATGGTCGGCACCTTCCTGGTGCGATCGGGCATTCTCACCTCGGTTCATGCCTTTGCAGTCGATCCGGAACGCGGCAGCTTCATTCTCGCGCTGCTGGCGATCTACATCGGCGGCGCGCTGACCCTGTTCGGCGTACGCGCGGCGACGGTGACCGAAGGCGCGCGGTTCAGCTTCGTCAGCCGCGAGGCGAGCCTCGTGTTCAACAACGTGATGCTGTGCGGCATCCTCGGCATCGTGCTGGTCGGCACGCTCTATCCGCTGCTGACCGAGGCGTTTGGCACCAAGGTTTCGGTTGGCCCGCCCTATTTCAATCCCGTGTCCGCGATCTTCGCGATCCCGATGCTGCTGGTGCTGGCGGTCGGCCCGCTGCTGCGCTGGCGCAATGACAAGGCGGGGCGGATCACCATGCCCTTTGCGATCGCCGCGCTGATTATGGCGGCGGTGTTCCTGATCGCCGAGATGGTCGCGCCGGGTATCCACTTGCTGCCGGCGCTGGGCCTTGCCATCGCCAGCGGGCTCTTCTTCGCCAGCCTGTTGCCGCTGAAGGGGCGCAACTTGCGCCGCACGCCGCTGCCGGTGTGGGGCATGGTGATCGCGCACCTTGGCATTGCCGTCGCCCTGTTCGGCATGGCCAGCGATAGCGCTTTCTCCACCGAGAAGCTTGCCGCGATGACCGTGGGCGATACGCAGAACGTGGGGCCGTGGCAGGTGAAGCTCGAAAGCATCGATCCGGTCGCCGGCCCGAACTGGACCGCGCTGCAGGCGACGCTGTCGGCGCGCTATGCCGGCGGTGCGCCGATCACGCTGGAACCGCAGGCGCGCGTCTTCGCCTCGCCTCCGGGGACGCGCACCGAAAGCGCGCTCAAGACCCGCTGGAACGGCCAGCTCTATTCGGTGCTGGGCGAAGAGGGCGAGGACGGCCGCTGGCAGATGCGCTTCTGGTGGAAGCCGTTCGTGCCGATGATCTGGTACGGCGGCGTGCTGATCGCGCTGGGTGGGGTATTGGCGCTGCTTGGCCGCGTGGCTGCCGACGTGAAGCGGCTGCGGGCCGAAGGCAAGATCGCGTATCGCCGCATGAGGCAGGGACGATGAGCAAGCAGAACGATCCGCGTGATCCGACGCCGAAGAAGCCGGGGCTGGCGCTGTGGCTGCCGCTGGCGCTGTTCGCCGGGTTCTTCGTGCTGGTGATCTACGGCCTGGTGCGGCCGGCCGATCGCGAGGTGGCGAGCGCCTTCATCGGCAAGCCGTTGCCCGGCTTCGACCTGCCCCCGGCGGTGGACGACCGCCCCGGCCTGGCGCTCGCCAACTTCCGGGATGGCAAGCCGCGCCTGCTCAACGTGTTCGCCAGCTGGTGCGTGCCCTGCGCGGTGGAATCGCCGCAGCTCGCGGCGCTGGCGCAGCAGGGCGTGGAGATCGACGGCGTCGCGATCCGCGACCGGCGCGAGGACGTGGCCCAGTTCCTGTCCGCGAACGGCAACCCGTTCCGACGGATCGGCAAGGACGATCTGAGCAAGGTCCAGCTCGCGATCGGATCGTCGGGCGTGCCCGAGACGTTCGTGATCGATGGCAAGGGCGTGATCCGCTACCAGCATATCGGCGACATCCGCGCCGAGGACGTGCCGCTGATCCTGCGCAAGCTGAAGGAGGCGGAATCGTGATGGCGCGCGCCGCATCGAGGCGTGGAGCCACCGTTTTCGCGGTCTTCTCGCTTCTGCTGGCTTCTCCGGCCGCCGCGCAGGATTCGCTGCCGCCGGCGCCCTATGCCTACAAGCAGCTTCCGAACCCCGATCAGGAGGCGAGGGCGCAGGCGCTGATGGAGACACTGCGCTGTCTCAAGTGCCAGAGCCAGTCGATCGCGGATTCGGACGCGCCGATGGCGGGCGACATGCGCCATCAGGTGCGCACGCGCATCGCGGCGGGGGAAGACCCGGAGGAAATCCGCCAGTGGCTGATCGAACGCTATGGCGACTATGTGAGCTATACCCCGCAACTGCGACCGATGACCTGGCCGCTGTTCGCCGCGCCGGCCGCGTTTCTCGTGCTGGCGGCGCTGCTTTTGCGCAAGCGCTTCCGCCGGGGGAATGGCGATGGCGGGGTGGACGAGCCGGACGCCGAAGGGCTGGAGGATAACGCATGACCTGGGTGCTGATCCTCCTGATCGCGATTCTGGTCTTCGCGGTGCTGGCATTCGTGCTGAAGATGCCGCGCTCCGGCTGGGAACTGACCGGCGCGGCCCTGCTGTTCGGCATCGCCGGCTATGCCTTGCAGGGACATCCGGGCGTTCCCGGCGCGCCCAAGGCCGCGGTCGAGAACCAGAAGGCGGCCGACGAGGCGCTGATCAAGCAGCGGCAGGCGATGGGCGATGCCTTCGGCAAGGGCCAGAACTGGATGGTGCTGGCGGACGGGCTTTCGCGGCAGGGTCAGTTCGGCGCGGCGGCGACGATTCTGGGCAAGGCGGTGAAGGCCGATCCCAACGATGCGGACCTGTGGGTGGCGCTCGGCAACACGCTGGTCGGCCATAGCGACGGGCTGATCACGCCGGCCGCGCAGTTCGCGTTCCAGAAGGCGGCGAAGATTTCGCCCGAACATCCGGGGCCGCCGTTCTTCATGGGGCTGGCGCTGGCGCAGTCCGGCAAGCTGGTAGAAGCACGGGCGATCTGGGCCGAACTGCTTCGCCGTGCGCCTGCCGATGCCCCCTATCGGGAAGACCTTCAGGCCCGGTTGGCGAGACTCGATTCGATGCTGGCGGCGTCGGGACAGGCGCCGGCGCCGGCATCTCCATCGGACGAGCCGCCCGCCGCAACCGCCGAACCGTCGGACGCCTCTTCTGAAGCGCCCTGAAATCAGCTATTTGCGATGCCATGCGGGGCTTGATTTCGTGGTATCCGGTGTGACGAAGGCAGCCATTGCCGGGGCCAAGGCCCGGTGCTAAAGCGCCGCGCCGTTCCGGTGTCCGATGGCGGACCGGCGGTTTGGGCCAAGGCCCGGGGGCACCGTTGCCATGAGTGATTCCGTGCTTGCGAACGGTTCGGACGAAAGCGCAGTTCCTTTATCCACTCTTCGCGATTCCGGCCACCAGACTCACCATCAGGGCAGCCTGCTCAAGATGGCGGTGGGCGCGATCGGTGTGGTGTTCGGGGATATCGGCACCAGCCCGCTCTACGCGCTGCGCGATACCTTCGCCGGCCACCACAAGCTGCCGCTCGACCAGCTGCACGTCTATGGCATCATCAGCCTGATGTTCTGGTCGATGATGATCATCGTGACGTTGAAGTACGTCAGCGTGATCATGCGCGCGGACAACAAGGGCGAGGGCGGAAGCCTGGCGCTGCTGGCGCTGATCAATCAGCACACCAGCGGCAACCGCTGGGGCAAGGGCATCATCCTGATGGGGGTGTTCGCCACCGCGCTGTTCTATGGCGATTCTATGATTACCCCAGCCGTTTCGGTGATGGGTGCGATCGAGGGTGTCGCGGTCTATCAGCCCGAAATGCACCGGCTGGTGGTGCCGATGGTCGTGGCCATCCTGATCTTCCTGTTTTTCATCCAGAGCCGGGGCACGGAACGCGTCGCGACCTTCTTCGGCCCGATCATGCTCGCCTATTTCACCACGATCTCGGTGCTGGGCGTGATCAGCATCATGGCCTTCCCGCACGTGATCACCGCGCTCAGCCCGCATCATGCGGTGATGATGTTCGCGGCGGACCCGTTCCGGGGCTTCCTGGCGATGGGTGCGGCGGTGCTCGCCGTGACGGGCGCGGAAGCGCTCTATGCCGATATGGGGCATTTCGGCCGCAACCCGATCCGGGTGTCGTGGCTGACGTTCGTGCTGCCGGCGCTGGTGCTGAACTATCTGGGCCAGGCCTCGCTGCTGATGCGCGATCCTTCCGCGCTGGAAAGCCCGTTCTATTTCCTCGCGCCCGAATGGTTCCAGTGGCCGCTGCTGGTGATCGCCTCGCTGGCGGCGGTGATCGCCTCGCAGGCGGTAATCTCGGGCGCGTTCTCGGTTACGCAGCAGGCGATCCAGCTCGGCTTCATCCCGCGCATGACGATCAAGCACACCAGCACGGCGGCGGGGCAGATCTATATCCCCGTCATCAACTGGGCGCTGATGGTCGCGGTGATCCTGCTGGTGCTGGTGTTCCAGCGTTCGTCGAACCTCACGGCGGCCTATGGCATCGCCGTGACCGGCGCGATGCTGATCGACAACGTGCTGCTGGCCGTGGTGCTGTTCAAGCTGTGGAACTGGAAGCCGGTGTTCGCGGTCGGCCTGCTGGCGCTGTTCTTCGTGATCGACGCGGGCTACCTCGGCGCGAACCTGACCAAGATCCCCGACGGCGGCTGGGTGCCGCTGCTGATGGGCGTCACCATCTTCACGCTGCTGACCACCTGGTCACGCGGGCGCGCGCTGATGCGGCAGAACATGGCGGAGGGATCGATCCCGCTGGAAGTATTCACCAAGTCCGCGCACGCCAGCGCGGCGCGGGTGCCGGGCACGGCGATCTTCATGGCCTCCACCGCATCGGGCGTGCCTTCGGCGCTGCTCCACAACATGAAGCACAACAAGGTGCTGCACGAGCGGGTGGTGATCCTGACCGTGCAGATCGAGGACGTGCCCTACGTGGATCAGGGGGAGCGATCGGCCTGCAAGGATTTCGGCAACGGGTTCTACCGCGTCAGCCTGCGCTTCGGCTTTCTGGAGGAAACCGACGTGCCGGCCACGCTCAAGACCGTGACGATGTGCGGCGAACCGTTCGACATGATGAAGACCAGCTTCTTCCTGTCGCGCCAGACGCTGATCGCGTCTGACAAGCCGGGCATGGCGATCTGGCGCGAAAAGCTGTTCGCGTGGATGTTGCGCAACGCGGCGAGTGCGATGGAGTTCTTCCGGCTGCCGACAAACCGCGTGGTGGAGCTGGGCAGCCAGCTCAAGATCTGACGGTCTCCCGCCCGTCGCGCGGACGGGAGACGCTTGTCAGGATAAACGGATCAATTGCTGTTTTCGGCCTTGGCCTTGAGCTTCGCGGCCTCTTCCTTGGCCTTGTCGCCGGCCTTGTTCAGCGCATCGGCGGCTTTCACGCCAGCCTTGTCCGCCTCAACACCGGCCTTGTCGGCGGCGGCGTCGGCCTTGTTGATCGCTTCGTCTGCCGCGTTGCGGACCGATTCCGCGCCCTCGCTGGCGGTTGCACTCATGTCCGAGGCGGCAGCAGCGATATCGTTCCCGGCTGACGTCGCGGCTTCCTGCGCGTTGTCCTGCGTCTTTTCCGAGCAGGCAGAAAGCGCGATGGCGGCTGCCGCTGCGGCCAGGGTGGTGAAGATGGGTTTGCGCATCAAAAAAGCTCCTCTCTGTCGCGTCACATCAAAGCGCGATGGCGCTTCGGGTTCCTGACGAACGTATCGTCCAACGGAAACGGGCGCGACTTTCCGGAGAAAGCCGCGCCCGTGCAAGCCTGGATGGCTCCGGTCAGCGTCGGAGTTACCCGAGGTTGGCGCTGACCATGCAGTAGAGCATCGGCAGCGACAGCAGCAGGTTTGTGCGGCTGGCGATCAGGGCGCGCGGCGCGGCGGCAGCCTTTTCCTCCGCGCTGGCTTCGACGATGCCGAGGATCTTCTTTTGCGCGGGCCAGATGATGAACCACACGTTGAACGCCATGATCAGCGCGAGGTCCATGCCCAGGCCGATCAGGTTTTCATGCAGGTTGAGCCCCTGGAAGATCAGCGCGCGGTGGACGTAGCCGGTAACGTAGGCGATCACCAGGCCGGTAACGACCGTCAGCAGCGCGGCCCAGCGGAAGAAGAAGAACACTTTCGGCGCGATGTGGCCCGTGATCGCGCCCTTCTGTTCGGCCGGAATCGACGGCATCGTCGGCACCTGCACGAAGTTCAGGTAATAGAGCAGGCCGATCCACAGAATGCCGAAGAACACGTGCAGCCAGCGGAACACGGAATTGACATCGACCGGCACTTCCGCGCCGAACCCCAGCATCACGGCGATGGCCGCGACAAGGCCGATCGCAAGCACCAGATGCAGGTTACCAAACAGCTTGGCCATGAAACTTTCCCCCAGTTTGCGCCCTTTGATCCGTTTACCCGGTTATCGCCGGAGGTGGGCTGACAACATTCTAGGGGGTGTGCGCAATTTGTCACACGTTTTTGTCGTGCGGCAGGGCGTCGGCCATTTGCGGCAAAGCGGCTTGACGGACTGAAGCGCTCAATCGTGTGGCGGGTTCTGTTCCACCTCGTCCGCCGCTTCCGCGCCCAGCCCGTGTTTCAGCAGCATGGGGATTTGCGCGAAGGTGAACAGGAACGACAGCGCGGTCACGCCCCACAGCTTGGCCTGAAGCCAGCCGTCGAAGCTGAGCGTGTGTCGCAACACTTCGTTCAGCGCGGCCAGGAACAGGAAGAAGAACGCCCAGTTGCGCGAAAGCTTCATCCAGCCGGCATCGTCCAGCCCGTCGAACGCGCTTTGCAGCAGCGTGCGCAGCATCGGCTTGCCCCGGACAAGGCCGGCGAACAGCACGCCCGCGAACAGCAGGTAGATCGCGGTGGGCTTGATCTGAATCCAGAACGGATCGCCCAGCAGCACGGTCAGCGTGCCGAATCCCAGGATCAGCACGGTCGACAGCCACAGCATCGGCGAGATCCGGCCGAGCCGCCACTTCGACACGATCAGCGCCACGATCGTCGCCACCATGAACGCGACCGTACCCTTGGTGACGGCCACAACGGTGCCGATCCCGGCGTTGGCTTCCCTGGGGCTGAAATGCCGATAGGCGAGGAAGAACACCAGCAACGGGCCGTAATCGACCAGCAGATTGATCCACGAGGACTTGGGCTTGGCGCCGGGCTGTTGAGAGTCAGACATGGGAAACCTGCATCACGCTTTGGATCGTCATTGCGAGGAGCGTAGCGACGACGCAATCTAGGGCCTCTCGTGCCGCACTCTGGATTGCTTCGCTTCGCTCGCAATGACGAAGGGGGAAAGGTAAGGCGTTCACCGGAACACGCCCGCGATGACGCGGGCGACCAGATCGGGGTCGAACGGGCGCAGATCGTCGATCTTCTCGCCCACGCCGATGGCATGGATCGGCAGGCCATACTGTTCCGCCGCCGCCACCAGCACGCCGCCGCGCGCGGTGCCGTCCAGCTTGGTCATGATCAGGCCGGTCACGCCCGCCACTTCCTTGAAGATCTCGATCTGCTGGAGCGCGTTCTGGCCGTTGGTGGCATCGAGCACCAGCACCACGTCGTGCGGCGCGGCGGGGTTCAGGCGGCCGAGCACGCGACGGACCTTGGCCAATTCGTCCATCAGTTCGCGCTTGTTGTGGAGCCGTCCGGCGGTGTCGACGATCAGCGCGTCGATGCCCGTATCGGTCGCCGCCTTGACCGCGTCGAACACGATCGAGGCGGGGTCGCCGCCCTCGGGGCCGGTGACCACGGGCACGCCCAGCCGGTCCGCCCATACCTTGAGCTGGCCGATCGCGGCGGCGCGGAACGTGTCGCCCGCCGCCAGCATCACGCCATAGTCCTGTTCCTGGAACAGATGCGCCAGCTTGGCGATCGTGGTGGTCTTGCCCGATCCGTTGACGCCGATCACGAGGACGACGTGTGGGCGCGGGAAGGCGGTGATCTCCAGCGGCTTGGCTACCGGGCGCAGGATGGCGGCGATTTCCTCGGCCACGGCTTCGCGCAGCGCGGTTTCGTCGATCCCGCGTTCGAACTTTTCGTCCGCCAGCCGTTCGCGGATGCGCGCGGCGGCGCGCGGGCCAAGGTCGGACAGGATCAGCGCGTCCTCGATCTCGTCGAGCTGCGCGTCGTCCAGCCGGGTCTTGCCGACAATGCCGGTCAGGTTCTCGGTGAGGCGTTCCGAAGTCTTGCGAAACCCGCCGAGAAGCCTGTCGCTCCAGCTTCCGTTCTCCGGCTCGGGGCTCATGCCAGCATTCCTTCGATGATCCTTGTCGGCGTCAGGGTGACGATGGTGCCCGCGGCCGTTCCTTCGGGCAGGCGATAGGGCGCGAACTCGGGCGAATGCCCGGTGCCGTCGCGTTCGGCAAGCACTTCGCGCGGAAGGCCGACCAGCGATGCGAGCCAGCGCGCGCGTTCGGCCGCGACGGCGGCGCGGATTTCGGCTGCCCGCGCCCGGACCGTGGCCGGGGCGACCTGCGGCATCCGCGCGGCGGGCGTATCGGGGCGGGGGGAGTAGGGAAAGACATGGCCGTGGACGACGCCGCAATCGCGCACGATGGCCAGGTTGCCGGCGTGCATCGCTTCGGTCTCGGTGGGAAAGCCGGCGATCAGATCCGCACCGATGGCGATGTCCGGACGGGCAGCGCGCAGGGCATCGGTCAGCGCGACCGCCTGCGCCCGGCTGTGGCGGCGCTTCATCCGCTTGAGCACCATGTCGTCGCCCGATTGCAGCGAGAGATGCACGTGCGGCATCACGCGGGCTTCGCCGGTGATGATCTCGAACAGCAGGCCGTCGATCTCCACTCCGTCGAGCGAGGACAGGCGCAGGCGCGGCAGGCGGGGGAAGGCATCGAGGATAGCGCGCACCAGCATGCCCAGGCGCGGCGCATCGGGCAGGTCCGCGCCCCAGCCGGTCACGTCCACCCCGGTCAGCACGATCTCGTGGACGCCCAGCAGCAGGTGCCGTTCGATCGCGCGCAGAACATCGTCAACGGGGGTGGACAGGCTGGGGCCCCGCCCTTGCGGGATAATGCAGAAGGTGCAGGCGTGATCGCAGCCGGTCTGCACCGGCACGAAGGCGCGGGTATGGACTTCGCTCTGCCGCTGCCGGGAGGGCGCTTCTTCCCCGTTCGGGTGCCAGACACGCGGATCGGCCTTGGCCGCGTTGGGCACCACCGCATCCACTTCGGGCATGGCGGAGAAGCTGTCCGGCTCGATCGTGGCGGCGCAGCCGGTAACCACCAGCCGTGCCTGCGGGTGGCTGCGGCGCAGACGGCGCACCGCCCGGCGCGACTGACGCACGGCTTCAGCGGTCACCGCGCAGGAATTGACCACGACCGTCGGCGTTCCGGCATCCGCGAGCATCGCCCGGATGCTTTCGCTTTCGGCGAGATTGAGCCGGCAACCCAGCGTCACCACGTCGGCCGGCGCGACCGTTTCGGTCATGCGGGGAAGTCCGTATCCTCGAAGCTGCCCTCGAAGCTCGTGGCGGCCGGGCCGGTCATCAGGATCGAGCCGCCTTCCGGCTGTTCCCCCTCCGGCCACGCGATCGTCAGCGGGCCGCCGGGAAGCTCGACCGCTACCGTCCGCCCTGTCAGCTTCCGCCGGATCGCCGCGACGGCCGTGGCGCAGGCGCCGGTGCCGCAGGCGCGGGTCAGCCCGGCGCCGCGTTCCCACACGCGCAGGCGGATGCGGTCGGGGCCGATCAGGCTGGCGACATTGACGTTGACGCGTTCGGGAAACAGCGGGTCGTTCTCGATCAGCGGACCAAGCCGGGCAAGGTCCACCGCATCGGCATCGGGCACGAAGAAGATGACGTGGGGATTGCCGACGTTAACCGCGACGGGATCGGTCAGGTCTTCCCAGCCGACCGGCATCGTCAAGGTGTCCATGGCATAGGCGAGCGGGATGCGGTTCCAGTCGAAGCGGGGCGTGCCCATGTCGACCGCCACGCCATCGGCGCCGGCTTCCGAGCGGATCACGCCGGCCAGCGTCTCGATCCGCCGTTCGCCGCCGAGCAGCAGGCCCACCGCGCGGCTGGCGTTGCCGCAGGCTTCCACTTCGCCGCCGTCGTTATTGAAGATGCGCATCCGCACGTCGGCGACGGCGGAGGGCTCTAGCACGATCAACTGGTCGCAGCCCACGCCGGTGCGCCGGTCGGCCAGCGCGGCGGCGCGGCGGTCCGACATGGCGAGGGGAGTCTCGCGCGCGTCGATCACCACGAAATCGTTGCCAAGGCCGTGCATCTTGCGGAAGGGTATGCGCATGGCGGGCGATCTAGGGCGCGCGCGGGCTTAGCGCAATGCCATAGGGCATCCGCGATGGCGGTTCGGCTTGCCTTTTCGTCCCGGCAGCGCTAAGGGCGTCGTGTTCCATCACCCCGAAGGGTGCTGGCACGGCTCAATAACGGCTCCAACAGGATGCCACACGCTGGTCGGCGAGGTTTCGCCCACCGGCGTTTTTCGCGTTACGCGGTTTTGCGTTGGCGATGTGGCGAATGGCGGGGCATGGCAACGGGAATACGGCGTGTTCGATAGTCTTTCAGACCGGCTTGGAGGCGTGTTCGATCGCCTGCGTGGCCGCGGCGCGCTCAAGGAGGACGATGTCCGGGCGGCCATGCGCGAAGTGCGCATCGCACTGCTCGAAGCCGACGTTGCGCTGCCCGTGGTGCGCCGTTTTGTCGACAAGGTTACCGAGGAGGCCGTTGGCCAGTCGGTGCTGAAGTCGGTCACGCCCGGCCAGCAGGTCGTCAAGATTGTCAACGACGCGCTGGTCGAGATGCTGGGATCGGAAACCGCCGATCTCGATCTCGCCGCGGCGCCGCCGGTTGTCATCATGATGGTCGGCCTGCAGGGTTCGGGCAAGACCACCAGCACGGCCAAGATCGGCAAGCTGCTCAAGGAAAAGCAGGGCAAGAAGGTCCTGATGGCCTCGCTCGACGTGAACCGTCCGGCGGCGCAGGAACAGCTCAAGGTGCTGGGCGAACAGGTCGGCGTCGCCACGCTGCCGATCATCGTTGGCCAGCAGCCCGTGGACATCGCCACGCGCGCGCTCCACGCGGCGAAGCTGCAGGCGGTGGACGTCCTCCTGCTCGATACCGCCGGCCGCCTCCACGTCGATGCCGCGCTGATGGACGAGATGAAGGCCGTCGCCGCCGTCTCCGCGCCGAAGGAAACGCTGCTCGTCGTTGACTCGCTGACCGGGCAGGACGCGGTCAACGTGGCGCAGAGCTTTGCCGGCGAAGTCGATCTGACCGGCGTGGTGCTGACCCGCATGGACGGCGATGCGCGCGGCGGCGCGGCGCTGTCGATGCGCGCGGTCACTGGCAAGCCGATCAAGTTCGCGGCCACGGGCGAAAAGCTCGATGCGATCGAGCCGTTCCACCCGCAGCGCGTTGCCGGCCGCATCCTGGGCATGGGCGATATCGTCTCCATCGTCGAAAAGGCGGCGGCGACGGTGCAGGCGGACGAGGCCGAACGGCTGGCCGCGCGCATGGCCAAGGGCCAGTTCGACATGAACGACCTGCGCACCCAGCTCCAGCAGATGCAGCGCATGGGCGGGCTTGGCGCGCTGGCAGGCATGATGCCCGGCATGAAGAAGGCCAAGCAGGCGATGGCGCAATCGGGCATGGACGACAAGGTGCTGCTGCGCATGGACGCGATCATCGGTTCGATGACGCCGACCGAGCGCACGCGGCCCGAACTGCTCAACGCCAAGCGCAAGATCCGCGTGGCCAAGGGTTCGGGCACACAGGTTCAGGACGTGAACAAGCTCCTGAAGATGCACATGGAAATGGCCAAGGCCATGAAGCAGATCAAGAAGATGGGCGGCCTCAAGGGGCTTGGCGCCCTGTTCGGCAAGGGCGGCCTTGGCGCCGCCATGCCGGGGCTGGACCAGCAGGCGGGGCCGGGCGGGCTCGGTGGCCTGGGTGGCGGCATGGGTGGTGCCGGCGGTCTGCCGGGGCTGGGCAACATGCCCGCCAACCTCGGCGATCTGCTGCGGAAGAAGTGATTTCGGAAATTTGCGTTCGAAGAGTTTCGAGGAAAGGTTGAAGTAATGTCTGTTTCTCTGCGTCTTTCGCGTGGCGGTTCCAAGAAGCGCCCGTATTACAAGGTCGTCGTCGCCAACAGCCGCGCTCCGCGCGATGGCGCCTATCTCGAGCAGGTCGGCACCTACAACCCGCTGCTGGCCAAGGACGATGCCAACCGCGTCCGTCTGGTCGAAGACCGCGTGCGCTACTGGCTGGGCGTCGGCGCGCAGCCGACCGATCGCGTAGCCCGCCTGCTCGACAAGGCCGGGATCAAGGAACGCGCCGCGACCAGCAACCTCAAGAAGGGTGAACCGGGCCAGAAGGCCAAGGATCGCGCCGAGGAAAAGGCCGAGAAGGCGCGTGAAGCCGCAGAGGCCGCTGAAGCCGCCGCCGCTGAAGCTGCTGCTCCGGCTCCCGTCGAGGAAGCTCCGGCTGAGGAAGCGCCCGCTGCCGAGGCTGCTGCCGAAGAGTCGACCGAGGCCTGATCTTGTCGGACAAGCCCGTTACGCTGGCCGCCGTGACCGGTGCGCACGGAGTGACGGGCGAAGTCCGTCTCAAGCTGTTCGGAGAAGGCGTGGTGGCGCTCAAGCGCTACCGCGCCTTCAACGCTTCCAGCCTGACGCTGGAAAAGCTGCGCGATGACGGCAAGGGCGGGGCGATCGCCCGCTTCGCCGAAGTGACCGACCGGACCGCCGCCGAACGGCTGCGCGGCACCGCGCTCACCGTGCCGCGCTCGGCTCTGCCGTCGCTGGCGGAGGGCGAGTACTATCACGCCGACCTGATCGGCCTTGCCGCCGTTTCCACCGATGGCGAATCGCTGGGCGAATGCATCGCGGTCGAAAACTACGGCGCGGGCGATGTGCTGGAAATCCGCCGGCCCGATGGAAAGCGCTTCATGGTGCCGATGCGCGCCGAAGCTGTGCCGGAATGGAACGAAACGCGGATGCTGATCGCTTCCGCCTATGCCGAGGCCTGATTTCGGCCCGGTCCGGCCGTTGTTTCGGTAACGTCGCCGTGGCGATCCGTATATGATCGACGCCATGGACTTCGCGCTGATCCTGTTCCTGATCCCTTTCGGTATCGCCGGCCGGGTGCTGGCGCAGAAGCTCGTTGTGCGCCGGCCTGAATGGGGCGACCTGCGCCTCGCGCTCCATGCCGCCCTGCCGGTTGCCGGTGTGATCTGGCTGGCGGCGATCGTACTGCTCATGGCGGGTGAGGATGACGTGGCGCTCGCGCTCGTCCTGCTGGGGTTGGCGGCCTATGGCCTTGCCGCCGCGACCGCGCATCTGGCCGTTCGCAAGTACCGCTATCGCGTGGCCGTGCTCGGTCCGGCGCGGGCTTTCCGGTAACACCCGCGCGCAATCCGCAAAAGGGTTGATGCGCCCGCTGGGCATTCGAACCCGTATCAGGCACGTTCCGCGCGCAATATTGGCAGGGCGGGAGGTTCCGATGCGGGCGATGACGATGATTCCGGCGATGGCGGTCGTGCTCGCGGCGTCACCGCTTCACGCCCAGAGCACGAGTCCCCAGAGCGCCACGCTCGATAGCATCGCGCCGCAGATCGAAGCGGGCTTCACCACGTTCATGGTGGAAAGCCATGTGCCCGGTCTCGTCTATGGCGTGGTGCAGGGCGGCCATCTCGCACTGGTGAAGGGGGAAGGCGTGCAGGATCTCGCCGCGCGCCGCCCGGTCACGCCCGACAGCCTGTTCCGCATCGCCTCGATGACCAAGGCCTTCACGGCGCTGTCGATCCTCTCGCTGCGTGACAAGGGCCTGCTCTCGCTGGACGATCCGGCGGAGAAATACGTGCCCGAGATGCGCGGCTGGACCTATCCCACCAGCGATTCCCCGAAAATCCGCGTGCGCGATCTGTTGCAGCACGTCGCCGGCTTCGTCACCGATGATCCTTGGGGCGATCGGCAACAGGTGCTGAGCCAGGAGGATTTCACCGCTTTGCTCAAATCGGGCGTGTCCTTCACGCGCGAACCGCAGGCGCGGCACGAATACTCGAACCTTGGCTATGCCATTCTCGGCCGGATCGTCGCCAACGTCACGCACCAGCCCTATCGCCGCTATGTGGAGAAGACCTTCCTCGTCCCGCTGGGCATGGCGTCGAGCGGCTATGATACGCCAACCTCGCCGATCGAGCGGCGCGCCATCGGCTACCGCTGGGAAAACGGCGCGTGGAGCGAGGAGCCGACCATGCAGGACGGCGCGTTCAATTCCATGGGCGGGTTGCAGGTCAGCGCCAACGACTATGCGAAGTGGATTGCCTTCCTACTGTCCGGCTGGCCGGCGCGCGACGGGCCGGAGACGGGGCCGGTGCGCCGCGCGACGATCCGCGAACTGGCGCAGGGGCTGAACTTCGTCTCGGTCGCGACCCGGCCCGGCCACACCGGCGCCACCGCCTGCCCGCTGGCGCTCGCCTATGGCATGGGCTGGCGCGTGATGCAGGATTGCGACCTGGGCCTCACCATGAGCCATGGCGGCGGCTATCCGGGCTATGGCTCGCATGTCATGCTGATGCCCGAATACGGCACCGGCATTTTCGTGCTGACCAACCGCACCTACGCCGGCCCGACCGGCCCGGCATGGGATGCGGCGATGCTGATGCACAAGGCTGGCCTGCTCCACCGCCCGGAAATGCCTGTCTCTTCCGATCTCGCCAGCTTCTACGCTGCGGCGCAAGCCGTGTGGCAGGCGGGCACGGTGGCGCCGCTGAACGGGCGCGTGGCGATGAACTTCCCGATGGACCGCACCGCGGAAAACTGGACGAAAGTGCTGGGTGAACTGAAAGCGCAGGCCGGCACGTGCGACACCGCCGCGCCGGTTACGCCGACCGGCCGCATGACCGGCACTTTCCGCTGGACTTGCGGCAAGGGGAGCGTCAACGGACAGATCGTCCTCGCGCCGACGCGCCCGATAACGATCCAGGCGTTGCGGTTCACGTTCGAGGGTGCCGTTCCCTGATCTCTGCCAAGAAGCCCGAATGACCTTCGCCGCCACTGTCCTCACGCTCTATCCTGAAATGTTTCCCGGCCCGCTCGGCGTCAGTCTGGCGGGGCGGGCGTTGCGCGAGGGGACGTGGGCGCTCGATGTCGTGCAGATCCGCGATTTCGCGATCGACAAGCACCGGACCGTCGATGATACGCCCGCTGGTGGCGGCGCCGGCATGGTGCTGCGGGTGGACGTGCTGGCGGCGGCGGTCGATCATGCGCTGGCGGCGCATCCCGGATGCCCGGTCGTTGCCATGACACCGCGCGGCAAGCCGTTGACGCAGGAGCGCGTGCGAGAACTGGCGGCCGGTCCCGGCGTGATCGTGCTGTGCGGCCGGTTCGAGGGTTTCGACGAGCGCATCTTCGCGGGCCGGCAGGTCGAGGAAGTCTCGGTGGGCGATATCGTGCTGTCCGGCGGCGAATGCGCCGCCCTTATGCTGCTCGACGCTTGCATTCGGCTGCTTCCCGGCGTAATGGGCGCGCCTTCAAGCGGGCAGGAGGAGTCGTTCGAGAACGGTCTCCTCGAATACCCGCACTATACCCGACCCGTCGAATGGGAAGGGCGCACGATCCCTGAAGTGCTGCGATCGGGGGATCATGCGAAAATCGCGGAATGGCGGAAACGCCGTTCGGAAGACGATACCCGGTCACGCAGGCCGGACCTTTGGGAGCGCCACGTCGGTGCTCGGGTCCAGTCTGCCTCTGGCGCGCAGCGTGAAGTGCAGGACGATTGAAAAATGAACCTGATTCAGCAGCTTGAAGCTGAAGCCATCGCCGATTTCAAGGCGAAGAAGGATATTCCGGATTTCCGCGCGGGCGATACCGTGCGCGTGGGCGTGCGCGTCGTTGAAGGCGACCGCACCCGCGTCCAGGCTTACGAAGGCGTGTGCATCGCGCGCTCGAACCGTGGCCTCGGCTCGAACTTCACCGTGCGCAAGATTTCGTTCGGCGAAGGCGTGGAGCGCGTGTTCCCGCTCTACTCGCCCAACATTGATTCGATTACCGTGGTGCGCCGTGGTGTCGTGCGTCGTGCGAAGCTCTACTATCTTCGTGGCCGCACCGGCAAATCGGCGCGTATTGCCGAGCGCAAGGTCGTCAAGACCGGCCAGGAGGGCTGAAAGCCCAACGCCCAAGACACGGAAATTGTGTAGAAAGGCGTCCTGGCACCACCGCCAGGGCGCCTTTTTGCTGTCTGCGCGCCGTTTTCGCCGGTTCTCCCCATCCGCTGCCCTTTCCCAGAGAGGTTCGTGACCTTGCCATGCTTCGCTTCCGACACCTCCTTGCCGCATCGGCGCTCTGCGCCCTTCTGCCCCTCGCTTCGGCTCACGCCGGAGAACCGCCGGTGACCTCCACCGCGCAGGCCGCGCCCGCGCTCACGCTGGAGCGCGTCTTCGCCAGTCCCTCGCTCAACGGGCCGGCACCGCGCGGGGTCAAGCTCTCGCCCGATGGCGCGTACCTCACGCTGCTGCGCAACCGTGCCGACGATCGCGAGCGCTATGACTTGTGGGGCTTCGAGCGGAAGACGGGCAAGTGGCGGATGCTGGTGGATTCGCTCAAGCTGTCGTCAGGCAAGGAACTGTCCGAGGCCGAGAAGATGCAGCGCGAACGCCAGCGTATCGGCGATCTGAAGGGCATCGTCAGCTACGAATGGGCGCCCGATGGCAAGGCCGTGCTGGTGCCGCTCGATGGCGATCTGTTCCTTGCCGGGCTGGACGGCAGCGTCCAGCGCATTCCCGGAACGCAAGGCGGCGAACTCAACCCCAAGCTGGGGCCGAAGGGCGATCGCATCGCCTATGTGCGCGATCGCCGGCTGTGGGTCGGNNTTTGCGGGCTTCTGGTGGTCGCCCGACGAAAGCCGCCTGGCGGTCGAGCGGTTCGACGAGGCCAAGGTGGGCGTGGTCACCCGCGCGGCAATCGGCGCGGAGGGCACAAAGACCTTCGACCAGCGCTATCCGGCCGCCGGCACGCCCAACGCCGAGGTTTCGCTGTGGATCATGGCGCCGGACGGCAGCGGCCGCGTCGCGGTGGACCTTGGTGCGGGCGATCCGGGCGCTGAAAAGGACATCTACCTGGCCCGCGTGGACTGGGCACCCGATGGCAAGACGCTCTACGTCCAGCGCGAAAACCGCGCGCAGACCCGGCTCGACATGCTGGCGGTCGATCCCGCCACGGGCAAGGCTCGGGTGCTGTTCAGCGAACAGGCCGCCGAACGCAGCTGGATCAACCTGTCGGACAGCTATCGCTTTCTGGCGGATGGCAGCCTCATCTGGTGGTCCGAACGCGATGGCTTCGGCCATCTCTACCGCTTCCGGCCCGACCATTATCCGGACAGCCAGTGGCAGCAGCTCACGCAGGGCGACTGGGTGGTGACCGGCCTTGTCGGCGTGGACCAGAAGGCCGGTCGCGTGTTCTTCACCGGTACGAAGGACGGTGTGCTGGCGCAGCAGGTCTATGCGCTCGATCTCGCGGCGCCGTCGAAGATCGTGCGCCTGACCGATCCCGGTTTCGACAACGCCGCGACGATGGACAAGCGCGGCCAGACGCTGATGGTCACGCGCAATGCCGACGCGCAGCCGCCGCAGTCCTACCTTGCTGACGCCGCCGGCAAGCGCATCGCGTGGATCGAGGAGAATCGCGTGGAGGGATCGCACCCTTACGCGCCCTATCTCGCCAGCCATCGCCCGGCGACCTTTGGCACGATCCCGGCCGCCGATGGTACGCCGCTGCACTGGATGATGATCACGCCGCCGTTGGAGCCTGGGCGCAAGTATCCGGTCTTCACCTTCCACTATGGCGGCCCGCACGCGCAGGTGGTGCACAAGGGCTGGCAGGGCGCGCTGGCGCAGGCGATCGTCGACAAGGGCTATATCTATTTCGCGATCGACAACCGCGGATCGGCCAATCGCGGAGTGAAGTTCGAAAGCACACTCTACCGCGCGATGGGCTCGGTCGAGGTGCAGGACCAGCTTGCCGGGGCGAATTACCTCAAGGCACTGGATTTCGTGGACCCGAAGCGGATCGCCACGTTCGGCTGGTCCTATGGCGGGTACATGTCGATCAAGATGCTGCAGGCCGACCCCGGCGCCTATGCGGCGGCCATCGCCGTGGCTCCGGTCACCAAGTGGGAACTCTATGACACCCACTATACCGAACGCTACCTGGGCGACCCGAAGCGCGAACCGCAGGTCTATGCCACGTCGAACGCGCTGGCCGATACCGGCCGCATCCGCGATCCGCTGCTGCTGATCCACGGCATGGCGGACGACAACGTGGTGTTCGAGAACTCCTCCGCGTTCATTGCCAAGATGCAGGCGGAGGCGATGCCTTTCGAAATGATGCTCTACCCCGGTTATACCCACCGCATCAGTGGGCCGAAGGTGAGCCAGCATCTCTACGAGACGGTTTTCCGTTTCCTCGATCGCAACGGCGTCGGACCGGCGCCGCTCGTGGCCGGGAAATAGGAATTTGGGTGGCCGGAAGGCCAATTCGCTTGGCTGGTCGGAACCAGCCGCTATGGACGGCCCGCGTCATGCGATGCGCGGCACTGGAAGGGAAGTGACATGGGTTACCGGGTTGTAGTTGTCGGCGCGACGGGGAACGTGGGCCGCGAGATGCTCAACATCCTTGCCGAGCGCGCGTTTCCGATCGACGAGATCGCCGCTGTTGCCTCGCCGCGTTCGCAGGGCACCGAGATCGAGTTCGGCGAGACCGGGAAGAAGCTCAAGGTCCAGAACATCGAGCATTTCGATTTCACCGGCTGGGACATCGCGCTGTTCGCCGCCGGTTCCGGCCCGACCAAGATCTATGCGCCCAAGGCCGCTTCGCAGGGCTGCGTGGTGATCGACAA
>NZ_DDFB01000141.1:0-11613 GCF_002336885.1 Novosphingobium sp. UBA1939
CGGGCGGCGATCCGCGCATGGTTTCGTCCGTGCAGGGGCAGGCGACCGACACGCTGCTGACGCGCTTCGATGCGGCGGCGCTGGTGCCGGTCGTCACCGGGCGGCAGCCGCTTTACGTGCATGTCGATCGCGCCGCCGACATTCGCGCCACGCTGGCGCTGAAGCGGGAATTTCCGGCGCTGCGCCTGGTCGTGGTCGGCGCGGCCGAAGGCTGGCGCGTGGCGGGCGAACTGGCCGCCGCGCAGGTGCCGGTGATCGCCACCGCGCTGACCGACCTGCCCGGCCGGTTCGAGACGCTGGCCGCCACCCAATCGAACGTCGGGCGGATGAAGAAGGCGGGGGTGAAGGTTGCCATCGGCAATTTCTATGATGGCGAGCAGCCGCGCTATGCGCCGCAATATGCCGGCAACCTGGTGGGCGTGGCGCGTGTGCCCGGCGCCACCGGGCTGACCTGGGGCGAGGCGCTGGCGGCGATCACCTCGGTCCCGGCCGAGATCATCGGGGAAGGCGATCACTTCGGCAGCCTGAAGCCCGGCCGGGCGGCGGACGTGGTGGTGTGGGACGGCGATCCGCTGGAGGTTACGTCCGGCGTGGTCGCGGTTTACGTGGACGGCGTGGCCCAATCGCTGGTCAATCACCAGACACGGCTGCGCGACCGCTATCGGCACCCGCAGGAAGGGAGCTTGCCCAAGGCCTATCAATAGACGCGGCGGACCGCGCCGCGCGGGAGGGAGAACGAACATGGATGCTTCGGTCGTGATGCTCGTGGCGGCGTCGACAGCGTTTGTCGGCACCCATTTCCTTCTGTCGCACCCCTTGCGCGCGCCGCTGGTCGGGGCGCTGGGGGAACGGGGCTTTGCCGGGGTCTATTCGCTGGTCGCCTTCGCCACGCTGGGCTGGGTGATCGTGGCCTTTCGCGCCGCGACGCCGGGGCCGCTGCTGTGGAACGGATGGGCCGACGCGCCCTGGCTGCTGGCCAGCGTGCTGACCGTGCTGGCGATGGCGCTGCTGCTGGCCTCGCTCATCGGCAACCCGGCCATGCCCGAGGCGTCGATGGCAGGCTTGGCGACCCGCGAGGCGCGCGGCGTGTTCCGCGTAACGCGCCATCCGATGATGATGGGCTTTGCCCTGTGGGCCGTGGCCCACGTGATCGTGGCGCCCAGCGCGCGGGTTATCGTGCTGGCGGGGGCGATCGCGGTGCTGGCGCTGGTCGGCGCGCATATGCAGGATCGCAAGAAGCTGGCGCTGCACGCCGATGCCTGGCGCGCCTGGTGCGGCCGCACCGCGTACTGGCCGCATGTGGGGCGGCTGGCCGATCTGGGCTGGTTCTGGCTGGCAGGCCTTGCCGCGTGGATCGGGGTGACCTGGCTGCACCTGTGGCTGTCGGGCATTCCCGCCGGCCTGTGGCGCTGGTGGCAATGACCGGAACCGGCAGCACCGGCTCCGTGAAAATCAGATCGTGAAGCTTTCGCCGCAGCCGCACGTGCCCTTGGCATTGGGGTTCTGGAACACGAAGCCCGCCTGGAAATCGTCTTCCACCCAGTCCATCGTGCTGCCGACGAGGTAGAGCACCGATGCGCCATCGATGAAGAAGGTGCCGCCGGGCGTTTCGATCCGTTCGTCGAAGCCGCTGGCCTCGTTCACGTAGTCCACCGAATAGGCAAGGCCGGAGCAGCCCCGGCGCGGGGTGGAAAGCTTCACCCCGATCGCGCCTTCGGGCGCCGCCTGCATCAGCGTGGCGATCCGCGCTTCGGCCGACGGCGTCAGCAGGACGGCGGCGGGCCGGGGGCGGCGGGTGGTCGTGGTTGTCGTCATGTCAGCCTCTTCTGCCAGAACAGGGCGTGTCCGGCCTGGGGATCGAGCGTGTAATCGCCATAGCCAAGCGCGGCATAGACCGCCCGGGCGCGTTCGTTGCCGCTCAGCACTTCGAGCGTGACCTTGCACGCACCGATCGCGCGCGCCTCGTCCTCGATGGCGGCGAACATGGCGCGGGCGATGCCGTGGCCGCGATGGCCGGGCAGCACGACCATGTCGTGAATGTTGACCAGCGGGCGCGCCGCGAACGTGGAATAGCCGGTGAAGCAGTTGCTGAGACCCACCGGCTGGCCATCGATCCGCGCGATCAGCGAAAAGGCGCCGGGATGGCCGGCGAGGCCATCGACCAGCCGCGCCTTCACGTCGTCGGCCAGCGGCGCGCCGCCGCCCATCGGATCGCGCGCATAGGCATCGAGCAGCGTGACCACGGCATCGGCGTCGGCCGCGTTGCCATAGTCGGCGCGCGTCACCGTCAGGCCGTCTGCAAGCGTGGTCGCCGCCGTGGCCATCACAGCATGCCCAGTTCGAGCTTGGCTTCGTCGCTCATCTTCTGCGGGTCCCACGGCGGGTCCCAGACGAGGTTCACCTCGGCGTCGCGCACGCCCGGCACCGCGCCCACGCGCAGTTCCACTTCGCCCGGCATCGATTCGGCGACCGGGCAATGCGGCGTGGTCAGCGTCATCGTCACGGTGGCATGGCCATCGGCGGTCACGTCCACGCCGTAGATCAGCCCCAAGTCATAGATGTTGACCGGGATTTCAGGGTCGAAGATCTCACGCAGCGCGTCGATCACCGCTTCGTAGGTTTCGCCGCCCGGCTCGCCCGCGCTCACCCCCTGCGGCTTTTCCGCCAGGAAGCCTTCGAGATAGTCGCGCTTGCGCTCCAGCTTCTCTGCCGGCGTTTCGGGCGGCGTTTCAGGCGGTTCGGGAATGTCCTCCACGCGGGCGCGGCGCGGCGCGGCCACGTCTTCGACTTCTTCCACGGTGAACCTGGGTTCCTCACCGTTCGTCATCCGAAAATCCTCATCGTCCGTTCGATGCCGCGCACCAGCGCGGCGATATCGCTGTCATCGCTGTAGATGCCGAAGCTGGCGCGGGCCGTGGCGGGAACGCCAAGATGGTCCATCAGCGGCTGCGCGCAATGGTGCCCGGCGCGGATCGCCACGCCTTCCTCGTCCAGGATCGTGCCGAGGTCGTGCGGGTGCACACCTTCCAGCGCGAAGCTGACGATGCCGGCGCTGTCCTCGGGGCCGAACAGGCGCACCGAATTGAGCCGCGAGAGTTCGCCGCGCGCCCGCGCCACCAGCGCCGCTTCGTGGGCGTGGATCGCGTCCAGCCCGATGCCTTGCACGAAATCCACCGCCGCGCCGAAGCCGATCGCCTCGACGATCGCGGGCGTGCCCGCCTCGAAGCGTTGCGGCGCGGGGGCATAGGTCGTTTTCGCGAAGGTCACCCGGTCGATCATCGAGCCACCGCCCTGCCAGGGCGGCATGGCATCGAGGATGTCGGCCCTGGCCCACAGCGCGCCGATGCCCGTCGGCCCATAGAGCTTGTGCGCCGAGCAGACATAGAAATCGCAGCCGAGCACCTTCACGTCCACGGCGAGGCGGGCGACGGCCTGGCAGCCATCGAGCAGGATCTTGGCGCCGACGGCATGGGCCAGCCTCACCGCCTGTTCCACGGGAAGCATCGAACCGAGCACGTTGGACACATGCGCGAAAGCCACGAGCTTGTGCGCGGGGGTGAGGATGCGTTCGGCCGCTTCCAGATCGATGCGCCCGTCCGGCGTCAGCGGGCAGACGTCGATTTCCACGCCGGTCCGTTCGCGCAGCAATTGCCAGGGCACGATGTTGGAATGGTGCTCCAGCACCGACAGCAGGATGCGATCCCCGGCCTTGAGATTGGCCTGCCCCCAGGTCTGCGCGACCAGGTTGATCGCCTCGGTCGCGCCACGGGTGAACACGATCTCGCCCTCGTCCCCGCCCAGCAGGCCGGCAACCTTGCGCCGCGCGGCTTCGAAGGCCAGCGTCATGTCGGCCGAACGGGTATAGACCCCGCGGTGGACGGTGGCGTAGTCCGCGCCCATCGCGTGCGTCACCGCGTCGATCACCTCTTGCGGCTTCTGCGCGGTGGCGGCGGTATCGAGATAGTGCCAGCGGCTGCCGTCGGGATTGCGCAGGCCGGGCCAGATGTCCCCCTCCCGCATGCGGGAGGGGCCAGGCGTGGGCTGATCCTGGGTGAGTGCTGCCGTCGTCACAGCAGCCCCTCCAGCGCCTTGAGCGCGGCTTGCGTCAGCGCGTCCTCGTCGGCCGCGCCGACGAAGGCTTCGGCGATGAACGCCTGCAGCATCAGCTTCTTCGCGTCCGCCGGGGGAAGCCCGCGCGATTGCAGGTAGAACAGGCCCTGCGCGTCAAGCTCGCCCACCGCGCAGCCGTGCGCGCATTTCACGTCGTCGGCGAAGATTTCGAGTTCCGGGCGCGCGTTGGCGGTCGCGGTGCGGTCGAGCAGCATGGCGCGGACCGATTGTTCGGCATCGGTGCCGATCGCGCCGCGCGCCACGGCGACACGGCCGAGATAGGTGCCGGTGGCATGGCCGCCCAGCACCGAACGCACGATCTGGCGGCTCTGCGCGTCGGGTTCGGCGTGTGTCACTTCGGTGACCACTTCAAGCGTCTGCGCGCCGCCGCCCAACTGCGCCGCGCCCAGCGTGAAGTCCGCGCCCTTGCCCAGCGTGACCGTCACGCCGATGCGGCCATAGGCAGCGCCGGCGTTGAGCAGGCGCAGGTCGAACACCGCGCCGTCTTCCAGCGTGATCGCGATTTCATGGGCTTCGGGGCCGTTGCCGTCGGCGATGAGCGACAGGGCGGCGCTTTCCCCGGCGGGCACGCGGACGACTTGCACCGCCGCCGGCCACACCGTTTCCAGCGCGGCCAGATCGGCGTAGCGATAGCCCTCGTCCTTGCGGGTGGGCAGGGGCAGGGCGGCCGCGTTCACGCCGCCACCGCCTCGTAACCATGCTGTTCGAGTTCGAGCGCCAGTTCGGGGCCGCCCGACTTCACAATGCGGCCACCGGCCAGCACGTGCACGAAGTCCGGCTTCACGTAATCGAGCAGGCGCTGGTAATGCGTGATCAGCAGCACCGCCTTGTCCGGCTTGCGCATGATCGCGTTGATGCCTTCGCCGCAGATGCGCAGGGCATCGATGTCGAGGCCCGAATCGGTTTCGTCCAGAATCGCCAGCCGGGGATCGAGAATCCCCATCTGCACCATCTCGGCGCGCTTCTTCTCGCCGCCCGAAAAGCCCACGTTCACCGGGCGCTTGAGCATGTCCATGTCCATGCGCAGCAGGCCGGCCTTTTCCTTGGCGAGCTTCAGGAATTCCCCGCCCGAAAGCGGCGCTTCGCCCCGGCCCTTGCGCTGCGCGTTGAGCGCTTCGCGCAGGAACTGGACGTTGGACACGCCGGGAATCTCGACCGGGTACTGGAAGCCCAGGAACAGCCCCGCCGCGGCGCGCTCGTGCGGCTCCATGGCCAGCAGGTCGGCGCCTTCGAACGCGACCGAGCCGCCGGTGACCTCGTAGCCGGGTCGTCCGCCCAGCGTATAGGCCAGCGTGGACTTGCCCGCACCGTTTGGCCCCATGATCGCGTGGATTTCGCCCGCGTTCACGGTCAGCGACAGGCCCTTGAGAATGGCCTTGCCGGCGATTTCGTTGGAAAGGTTATCGATCTGGAGCATGCTTATCTCTGGTATCCGCGCGCGGCGCCTTGCCGGTGACGGTTCTGGTTCGGGCGGGACGAGGCGCGCTGTTCGTGCCAGCGGGCCTTCATTTCGGCGAGCACGGCGCGGGCGGCCCCTTCGGGATCGGCCAGCACGTCGGCGGCGGGATAGCGGATCACCTTGATGCCCACTTCGCCCAGGCTGCGGTCGCGCCGGCGCTCGATCTCGGGCGGGTTCGTGCCTTCGTCGAGCGCGACCACCAGCTTGAGCGGCTGGCAGGCGAAATCGACGATGGCCGATCCGATCACCGCATAGCGCTTGAAGCGGTACCGCCCGAGGTCGGCCTTGGCCAGCTCCGCCGCCAGCGCGGCCTGCGCCGGGGTGGGCGACCGGCGCATCTCGCGCGCGGCATCATGCAGCGTATCGAGCCGCGATTCGGCGATGTTCCAGCCACGCCCCTTTTTCTGGAGCTTGGGCGCGTCGGCCCGCTCCTCGACCGGCTTGAGGGTAAGCGTCTTCTTCAACCGACTGATCCTTCCAGGCTGATACCCAGCAGCTTCTGCGCTTCCACCGCGAATTCCATCGGCAGTTGCTGCAGCACCTCGCGCGCGAAGCCGTTGACGATCAGCGCCACGGCGCTTTCCTGGTCCAGCCCGCGCTGCATCGCGTAGAACAGCTGGTCGTCGCTGATCTTGCTGGTCGTCGCCTCGTGCTCGATCGTCGCGCCGGGGTTGCGCACCTCGATATAGGGCACGGTATGCGCGCCGCATTCACCGCCGAGCAGCAGCGAATCGCACTGGGTGAAGTTGCGCACGCCATCGGCCTGCGGGGCCACGCGCACCAGGCCGCGATAGGTGTTGTTCGATCGGCCGGCGGAAATGCCCTTCGACACGATGGTCGAGCGCGATCCCTTGCCGTTGTGGATCATCTTGGTGCCGGTATCGGCCTGCTGGAAATTGTTGGTGACAGCAACCGAGTAGAACTCGCCCACCGAATCCTCGCCGTTGAGCACGCAGGACGGGTACTTCCACGTGATCGCCGATCCGGTTTCCACCTGCGTCCACGAAACCTTGGACCGCGCGCCCTGGCACAGCGCGCGCTTGGTCACGAAGTTGTAGATGCCGCCCTTGCCCTGGGCATCGCCGGGATACCAGTTCTGGACGGTCGAATACTTGATCTCTGCATCGTCGAGAGCGACCAGTTCGACCACTGCGGCGTGCAGCTGGTTCTCGTCGCGCTGGGGCGCGGTGCAGCCTTCGAGGTACGAGACGTAGGCGCCCGTGTCCGCCACGATCAGCGTGCGTTCGAACTGGCCGGTATTCTCCGCGTTGATGCGGAAATAGGTGGACAGCTCCATCGGGCAGCGCACGCCTTCGGGGATGTAGACGAAGGTGCCGTCGGAGAAGACGGCGCAGTTGAGCGCGGCGAAGTAGTTGTCGTGCATCGGCACGACCTTGCCCAGCCAGCGCTTCACCAGATCGGGGTATTCGCGGATCGCCTCGCTGATCGAGCGGAAGATCACGCCGGCCTCTTCCAGCTCCTTGCGGAATGTGGTGGCGACCGAAACGCTGTCGAACACAGCGTCGACCGCGATCTTGCGCGCACCTTCCACGCCGGCGAGCACTTTCTGCTCCTCCAGCGGAATGCCCAGCTTTTCATAGACGCGCAGGATTTCGGGATCGACCTCGTCCAGCGATTTCGGCCCATCCTTCTTCTTGGGCGCGGCGTAGTAATAGGCGTCCTGATAGTCGATCGGCGGCACGTTGAGCTTTGCCCAGTCCGGCGTCTCCATCGTCAGCCAGTGGCGATAGGCGCGCAGCCGCCATTCGAGCATCCATTCCGGCTCCTGCTTCTTGGCGGAGATGAAGCGGACGGTCTCTTCGGACAGGCCCTTGGGCGCGAATTCCTGCTCGATGTCGGACGTGAAGCCCCACTCGTAGGTTTCGAGCTTCTTCGCCGCGTCGCGCGCAGCCTGGTCCCTTTCTGGGGTGTCCTGTACCTGGGTTTCTTCGGTCATGCGGTAGCCTCCGCCGCGATCGGGCGGGCAAACTGGGTAAGGGGGACGGCCGACAGCGCGCCGCGCAGCGCCGCATCGACGACGGGCCAGTGCGGGCGGACGGTACAATCCTTCTCGAGCGAGCAGGTGCAGTCCTGGCGGACCGGCGTGCTGCACGGGGCAAGCGCGATCGGGCCTTCCACCGCCTCGATGATATCGGCCAGCGTGATCGCGGCTGCGGGGCGGGCCAGCTTCAGCCCGCCGCGCGCGCCGCGCACCGACTTCAGCAAGCCGGCGGCCGAAAGCTTGCTGACCAGCTTCTGCACGGTAGGGGCGGGCAGGCCGGTTTCCTCGGCCAGTTGCTGCGCGCTGATCCGCGCCCCGCCGCAATGGCGTGCGGCGGCGGTCATCGTGACCACGGCATAGTCCGCCATGCTGGAAAGACGCATCGCCTGGGAGTCTCCGGGAACGCGGGCTGCAAATCAGACCGAATCGTTCCGGTTATCTAGGCGCGGCTCTCCACAAGCGCAAGGCGCGGAGGTGGCGGTTGCAAATCAGTGCGGTGCGTGACCGGGAAAGAGCGAAAAAAAGGCGGCCGAACCCCGAAGGGCATCGGCCGCCGTAAAGTCGAGAACCCGATACATCACTGCACCGAGCCCTTCGGGTCGCGCGGTTTGTCTATGGGATTGGCCGAGTCGGTAATTGTACGGATTCGACAAAAACGGTTGCGGCGGCGCAACAGGTTGAAAAAATGCCGTTAGTTATATGAAATATCGATGCACGATGGCAGCAATCGCACTTGGCTTGGGACACCGCAGACGCAATAGGACGGAACTTCTTCCCCGATCCGGATGCGGACTTCCCGTTTCATGCTCTATCGACTGCTGCGCCCCTTGCTGTTTCGCGTACCGGCTGAACAGGCCCACCGGCTTACCCTGATGGCGCTTGGCGCCGCGCCGCTGGCGCGGCGGCTGGCGCCCGAACCCGCGCTGACGCAGCGCGTGGCGGGCATCGTCTTTCCCAACCCGGTGGGCATGGCGCCCGGCTTCGACAAGAACGCGCAAGTGCCCGACGCGGTGCTGCGCCTGGGTTTCGGCTTTACCGAGATCGGCACGGTAACGCCGCGTCCGCAGGCGGGGAACCCCGCGCCCCGGCTGTTCCGGCTGGTGGAGGACCGGGCGGTCATCAACCGCATGGGCTTCAACAACAACGGCGCGGATGCGGTGGCCGCGCGGTTGCGTACCCGCCTGGGCAAGCCGGGGATCGTGGGCGTCAACATCGGCGCCAACAAGGATTCGGCCGACCGCATCGCCGACTATGCGGCGATGACACGGACGATGGCGCCGCTGGCGACCTATCTCACGGTCAACATCAGTTCGCCCAACACGCCCGGGCTGCGCGCGTTGCAGGACGAAGGCGCGCTGGCCGAATTGCTGGATGCGGTGATCGAGGCGCGCGGCGCGCTGGCAACGCCGGTGTTCCTGAAGCTTGCCCCCGATCTCCAGAGGGCCGATGTCGACGCGATCTGCCGCATTGCGCTGGACAGGCGGCTCGATGCGCTGATCGTGTCGAACACCACGATCGAGCGGCCCGCTTCGCTGCGATCGGTCCATGCCGGAGAAACGGGCGGGCTTTCGGGCGAGCCGCTGCGGCAGATGGCGCTGGAACGCCTGCGCGAATTCCGCAAGGCGAGCGGCGGCGCCATTCCGCTGATCGGCGTGGGCGGCATCGCCAGCGCCGACGATGCGTGGCAGCGCATCCGTGCGGGCGCCAGCCTGGTCCAGATCTACAGCGCGATGGTCTACGAAGGACCGGGCCTTGCGCGCGCGATCGTGACGGGCCTGGCGAAGCGTGTACGGCAAGAAGGCATGACGAGCATTGCGGAGGCCGTCGGGACCGAATAGCCTTGCGGCCATGCTATCGATGAAGACGCCCGGTCGCGCGCTGCTTGCAGCGCTTCTGCTCACGTCCGCCTGCGCCCCGATGGGCCAGATGGCCTCCACCACCCCGCAGGCCGCGCCGGCGCCCGCTCCCGCGGATGGCGTGCCGGTGGGCGAGAAGGGGCTGGTGTCCGCCGCCGATCCGCGCGCGGCCGAAGCGGGTGTGGACATGCTGCGGCTGGGCGGAACCGCCACCGACGCCGCGATCGCCACGATGCTGGCGCTGACCGTGGTCGAACCGCAAAGCTCGGGCATCGGTGGCGGCGGCTTCCTGGTGCTGGGCGACGCGGCGGGCAAGGTCGAGACGGTGGACGGCCGCGAAACCGCGCCCAAGGCCGCCGGTCCGCAGTGGTTCTACGTCAACGGCCAACCGCTGCCGATCGTCGAAGCTATTCCGGGCGGGCGCAGCGTGGGCGTGCCGGGCAACCTGCGCCTGGCCGCGCTGGCGCACGCCCACCACGGCAAGCTGGCGTGGCGCGCGCTGTTCCAGCCGGCGATCCGGCTGGCCCGCGATGGCTTCGTCATGACGCCGCGCCTTTACGCGATGCTGAGCCGCTTCCCGCGGACCGGCGCGCTCGATCCGCAGGCGCGCGCCATCTACTACGGGGCGGATGGGCAGCCGCTGCCCGCGGGCACGGTGATCCGCAATCCGGCGCTGGCCGAAACGCTGGAGAAAATCGCGGCGCAGGGGGCCGACAGCTTCTATGCGGGCGACAATGCCGGGACCGTGGCCGCCAAGGTCGGCACCGCGCCCCGCAATCCCGCGCCGCTGACCACGGCGGACCTCGCCGGCTATCAGGCGAAGGGACGCGCGCCGGTATGCGGCGACTACCGTGGCTACCGCGTGTGCGGGATGGGGCCGCCGTCCTCGGGCGCGACCACGGTCTATGCCATTCTCAAGCAGCTCGAACGCTTCGATCTGAAGGCGCTGGGGCCGGACAACCCGGTATCCTGGCACCTGATCGCCGAATCCGAACGGCTGGCCTACGCCGATCGCGACCGCTACCTGGGGGACAGCGATTTTGTCAGCGTGCCGGTCGCCGGGCTGACCGATCCCGCCTATCTGGCGACACGATCCGCGCTGATTTCGGACAAGGGCACGCTGCCGTCGGTCGTGGCGGGGACGCCGCCGGGCGTCCGCACCGCTTTCGCGCCCGCACGCCCGCAGGAAGAGCACGGCACTACCCATTTCGTCGCGGTGGACCGCTGGGGCAACGCCGCCAGCTATACCTCCACGATCGAAAGCCCGTTCGGCTCGGGCCTGATGGTCGGCGGCTATTATCTCAACAACGAGCTGACCGACTTCAACATCGTGCCCGATCGCGATGGCGTGCCCACCGCGAACCGGGTGGAAGCGGGAAAGCGGCCGCGCAGTTCGATGGCGCCGACACTGATCTACGGTCCCGACGGCCAGCTGCGGCTGGCGATCGGCGCGGCCGGCGGGGCGACGATCCCGGCCCAGGTCGCCAAGGCGATCATCGGCGTGCTCGACTGGGGCCTGCCCGCGCGCGAGGCGATCGCCCTGCCGGTGATCTTCGCGCCCGGCGGCGACGTGGTGTTCGTGGAAAAGGGCTCCGCGCAGGAAGCGATGATCCCGGCGCTGATGGCGCTGGGCCACCGGCAGGTCATCGCGCGCGAGGCTTCCTTCAAGGCCAACGCGATCGAACGCGTCGGCGATCGCTGGCGTGGCGCAGCCGATCCGCGCAGCGAAGGCGCGGCGGTGGCGCCCTGAACGCTTTCCGATAGGCGTGTCCGCCCGCGCAAGGTTGCCGTAGCGGCGCAGCTTCTTTAGGACTTTCCCCTGCGCGAACGGTGGAGCAAAAGCCGGCGCGCGGGTGGGGCAGAGGACCGGACGTGCAGCTCAGCGATTTCGAACAATTCCCGAACCTGGTCGCAATGTTCTTCGACCGCGCGCGCGCGCGGGGCGATGGGCCGTTCCTCTCGGCCAAGCACGATGGCGCGTGGCGGGCGATCACCTGGCGCGAGGCGGCGGACCGGGTCTGCCTGATGGCGGAGGCCCTGCGCGGGCTGGGCCTGAAGGATGGCGACCGGGTGGCGCTGGTGTCGGAAAACCGGCCCGAATGGTGCCTGGCCGATCTGGCGATCATGGCCGCCGGGCTGGTCACCGTGCCGACCTACATCACCAA
>NZ_DDFB01000141.1:11627-12334 GCF_002336885.1 Novosphingobium sp. UBA1939
TCCAACGCCAAGCTGGCGCGGCCGCTGCTGGCGGCGGCGCTGCGCGCGCCCTGCGCCGAACACGTCATCGGCATCGAGCCGCTGCGGCAGGCTCAATCGGGCACGCTGACGTTCCACGACTGGGACGCGCTGCTGGCGGGGGACGCGGCGGCGGCCCGCGCGGCGGTGGAGGCGCGCATCGCCGGCATCGGGCGCGCGGACACTGCCTGCATCATCTATACCAGCGGCACCGGCGGCGCGCCGCGCGGGGTGATGCAGCATCATGGCGCGATCCTGCACAATGCGGCGGGCGCCGCCGAGGTGCTGGTCAATGATTTCGGCATCGGCGACGAAGAGGTGTTCCTCTCCTTCCTGCCCCTGAGCCATGCCTATGAGCATTCGGGCGGGCAGTTCCTGCCGATCATGGTCGGCGCGCAAATCTATTACAGCGAGGGTCTCGAAAAGCTCGTCTCGAACATCGAGGAAACGAAGCCGACGATCATGGTCGTCGTCCCGCGGCTGTTCGAAGTGATCCGCGCCCGGATGATCAAGTCGGTCGAAAAACAGGGCAAGCTTGCGAACTGGATGCTCAGCCAGGCGCTGCGTGTGGGCGAAAAGGATTATGAGCGCCGCCTCGGCGTGCTCGACCGCCCGGTCGACCTCATCCTCAACAAGCTGTTCCGCCCCAAGATCCAGCAGCGCTTCGGCGGCCGGATGAAGGCGCTCGT
>NZ_DDFB01000041.1:0-139 GCF_002336885.1 Novosphingobium sp. UBA1939
CCGGGGCCGGGCATCGTCTATGCCCCCACCCGCGCCGGGGTGGAGCGGCTGGCGGAACAGCTTTCGGGGCAGGGGCGGCCGGTGCTGCCCTATCACGCCGGCCTGCCGCCCGAAGTGCGCGCCGCCAACCAGGCCGCCT
>NZ_DDFB01000041.1:201-16212 GCF_002336885.1 Novosphingobium sp. UBA1939
TGGGCATCGACAAGCCGGACGTGCGCTTCGTGGCCCATGCCGCGCTGCCCAAGTCGATCGAGGGCTATTACCAGGAAACCGGGCGCGCCGGGCGCGATGGCGATCCGTCGGTGGCGCTGCTGCTGTGGGGCGCCGACGATTTCCTGCGCGCGCGCCAGCGGATCGGCGAGGTTGAGGAGCACCGCCGCGCCAGCGAACGCCAGCGTCTGGATGCCATGGCCGGGCTGGTCGAGGCCGGGGGGTGCCGCCGCGCGGTGCTGCTGCGCCACTTCGGCGAGGACCCGCCGCCGACCTGCGGCAATTGCGACAACTGCCTGTCTCCGCCCGCGCAGACCGATGCCACCGAACTGGCGCGCAAGTTCCTGTCCGCCGTCTATCGCACGGGGCAGAGCTTCGGCTTCGGTCATATCGAGAAAGTGCTGACCGGCCACGCTGATGAACGCGTGACGGCGCGGGGGCACGATCAGCTGTCGGTCTTCGGCATCGTGCCGGCGGAGGACGCGCCGCTGCTGCGTGTGCTATCGCGGGCCTTGCAGGCGCGCGGCAGCCTTGTCGCCACCGAGCATGGCGGGCTGGCGCTGGGCGGCGATGCGCGCGAAATCCTGAAGGGCGATGTGCGCGTCGACCTGATCCTGCCGCCGCGTCAGGAAGGCGGCGGCCGGCGGCGCAAGGGGGCGGCCGGTGCCGCGCTCAACCCGGTGGGCGATCCGCTGTTCGACGCGCTGCGCGCGCTGCGCCGCGATCTGGCGCAGGAACAGGGCGTGCCGCCCTATGTGATCTTCCACGATTCGGTGCTGCGCGAGATGGCGGCAACCCGCCCCGCCAACCGCGCCGAACTGGGCGGGATCGGCGGGGTGGGCGCGCGCAAGCTCGACGCCTATGGCGAGCAGTTCCTCAAGGTCATTCGGCAGCATTGAGCGCAGGTGGCGCGCTGCGCGTCTTCCACAGCGAATAGAGGACGCCCGCCGCGATCAGGCCGAACGTCACGCCCAGGCTGGCCAGCGGCGGAAACTTCGCGCCGCCCAGCAGGAAGTCGGACACGAAGATCTTGGCGCCGATGAACACCAGCACCGCCGCCAGCGAGACCTTGAGGTACTGGAAGCGGTCGACCATCGCCGAAAGCGCGAAATAGAGCGCGCGTAGGCCCAGCACCGCCATGATGTTCGAGGTATAGACGATGAAGGGGTCGGTGGTGATCGCGAAGATCGCCGGCACACTGTCCACCGCGAACACCAGATCGGCGACGTTGATGACCACCAGCGCCAGGAACAGCGGCGTCGCGGCCAGCACCAGCCGGCCGGTGCGGCGATCGGGCACGCGCACGAAGAAGCGCTGGCCGTGGAGCGCGGGTGTCACGCGCATGTGGCGGCTGATCCAGCGCACGGCGGGGTTGTTGGCCACGTCGGGTTCGTGATCGCCGCCCAGCAGCATCTTCACGCCGGTGACGATCAGGAAGGCGGCGAAAAGATAGAGCACCCAATAGGCTTCGGAGACCAGCGCCGCCCCCGCCGCGATCATCGCGCCGCGCAGCACGATCACGCCGATGATGCCCCACAGCAGCGCGCGGTACTGGTACTTCGCCGGAATCGCGAAGGTGCCGAAGATCAGGCCGATGACGAAGACGTTGTCGATCGACAGCGCCTTTTCGATGAAGAACCCGGTGTACCAGGCCATGCCGGAACCGGCGCCCTTTTCGGCCCAGACCCAGGCGCCGAAGAGTAGGGCGATGGTGATGTAGAAGGCGGTCAGCCGCAGCGATTCGCCGATGCCCATGGCCCGGTCGTCCTTGTGCAGCACGCCAAGGTCGAAAGCGGTGAGCGCGACGACCAGGCCGGCGAAGACCAGCCACAGCCAGGCCGGAGTGCCCAGCCAGTCCGCGAACAGAATTTCCATGGTCGCTCTCCGCCTTAGCCGTGCAGGGCGATGCGGCGGCGCATCAGGCGGCCAAGGCGCTGGCGCAGCGCCAGCTTGGCGCGCGTCAGGCGCAGGATTGCCAGCGGATCGGGCCAGCGGCGGCGGCGCTCGGCGCGCAGCGCCTCGTCGATCTGCTGGTGGCGCTCCATCAGGCGGAAGGTAATGTCGGACATCGTTCGCTCCTCGATCGAAACGGTTGGTTCGATCGGGCGCACCGAAGCCCTGCGGTCCATGGGCGGGAAATGGGAAGGAACCCGGACCGGCAGGCATCGGTGTCACCCGATGCGGTCCGACATCGCAAGGCGCCTGCCCGAATGGGCCAGCGCGCCAAGCCAGAGGGGCCCGGTCCCGCGATCCCTTTGTGGACCGAATCGCTCCGGATTTCAAGTCCCCGGCCGGGCAAGGGTGAGGGCGGGGCGCCGAAACCGGCCCGCGCGCTTGCCGTTCGCGCGCCCAATCCCTACGTTGGCCGGGTGCTGAGCCGGCTTCCTTCTCGGCTGGCGGCGCGGTTCTGGGCCGCGCTGCTGGTCCTGACCGTGGCGTTCCATGCGGTCACGCCTTTCGAGGCGCCGCTGGTCGTGCGCAGCGGATCGGCGTTCAGCGCGGCCACGGCGGAAGTCGCCATCGCGCCCGCGCGCAAGACCGCGGTCGAGCGCCACGTCGTGCAGATCGCGCCGGTGCTGCCGACGGTGTCGGCCGTCGTCTTGCCGGCGATGCCGCTGGTTGCGGCGATTCCCCATGCCTGGCCCGACCAGACCGGCCCGCCGCTTCCCGCGCCGCTGGCGCGCAAGATCGCGCCACGAGGTCCGCCCACCCCCTGATGTGCCACCGCGCCCCACGTTCGGGCGCAGACTTCACGCATATCAGGAATACCGACATGACCATTCAGGAAAGCAGCCCCGCTGCTCTCGCCCGTCGCGCGCATATCGAGGCGCTGCTGGCGGCCTACCCCGACGTATCCACCGAGGAGCACGGCGTGCTCGTCTCCTATTTCCGACGCGAGGCCAATGCGCTCGACATCGGCATGATCGCCAGCAATCCCGCCATCGCCAGCGGCTATGCCCGGTTCCGCGGCGATCATATCGACCGGTTCACGCTGAAGGATGTGATGAAGGGCGTCGCCGGCGCGGCCGTGCTGGTGCTGTGCGTCGGCCTGATCATGTTCCGGGCGTTGTAGAGCCGGACGGCGGCGCCTTTATTCGTCATTGCGAGGGGCGAAGCCCCGCGGCAATCTAGGGCGTGGCGCGCGGGGCTCTGGATTGCTTCGCGGGTCGCTCGCAATGACGAAGCGGGGACGAAGCGGGCGATGCACCGCCTGCCTTACCGCAGCAGGTGGCCGGTGCGGTCGCGCTTGGTGGCGAGGTAGCGTTCGTTGTGCGGGTTGGCGGGCAACTGGTGCGCCACGCGCTCCTCCACGTCCACGCCCAGTTCCTGCAGCGCGGCCACCTTGCCGGGATTGTTGGTCATCAGCCGGATCGTGGTGACGCCCAGCAGATCGAGCATCCGCGCCGCCACGGGAAAGTCGCGCGCCTCGCTGGGCAGGCCAAGCCGCTCGTTGGCGTCCACGGTGTCGAAGCCCTGGTCCTGCAGTTCGTAGGCGCGCAGCTTGTTGATAAGGCCGATGCCGCGCCCTTCCTGGCGCAGATAGAGCAGCACGCCCCAGCCGCCGGCGTTGGCTTCCTCCGCCATGCGCGCCAGCGCGGCGTCAAGCTGTGGGCCGCAATCGCACTTCAGGCTGCCCAGCACGTCGCCGGTCAGGCATTCGCTGTGCAGGCGGACCAGCGGCACGCGCTCGCCGCTCTGCGTGCCGAGAATCAGCGCGACGTGTTCGCGCAGGTCGTCGCGCGCGCGGAACGCCACAATCTCGGCGTGTTCGCAGGCGTGAACCGGCAGGCGCGCGCGCGCCTGGATGGTCAGGTTGAGCGGGTCCTTGAACGCCGCGAGGTCGGCGGCGGAGACCGTGACCGCCGGTTCTACTCCCGTCGCCACCAGGAAGGCGGGGAGGATGCCGCCCAGCCGCGCCAGTTCCATCGCGGTGACGGCGGCTTCGTGCGCCGCGATCGGCAGGGCGCGGAACGGGCCGCGCAGCGGGCGGTCCAGATCGAGCGAGGGATCGGCCAGCTCGCGCGCACTGAGCTGGGTGAACGGGTCGGCGCCGTGGATCAGCACCGGGGCCTCGGGCACGGCCGCTTCGCGCTGGTTCGCGAGCTTCAGCGTGGCCGCACGGGCGGCCGATATCAGGAGATTCGCGGCATAGACGCCGGGCTGGGCAAAGCCGGTTTCCGCCGGGAGCAGGTCCAGCGCGCCATCATCGGCGGTCACGCGCACGGCCCAGCCGTGGCGCAGTGCGTCCAGCGCGCGCGCGACCGTGCGCGTATCGCTCACAGATCGAACCCGGTCACCAGCGGTATGTGGTCCGAAGGCTGGTCCCACTTGCGCGTTTCCTCGATGAAGCGGTGGCTCGTCGATTGCGCGGCAAGATCGGGCGAGGCCCACATGTGGTCGAGCCGCCGGCCCTGGTCCTTGTTGCGCCAGTACGAGCGATAGCTCCACCAGCTGTAGTTCCGCTCTGGCGCGGGGATATGCTTGCGTCCCAGGTCGATCCAGCCGTGCGCGTCGCGGAAGCGGCCCAGCGTTTCGACCTCGATCGGGGTGTGGCTGACCACCTTGAGCAGCGCCTTGTGGCTGTAGACGTCCGATTCGAGCGGGGCGATGTTGAAATCGCCGACGATCAGCGTGGGCCGGTCCACTTTGTCCGCCCAGCGCGTCATCCGTTCGAGGAAATCGAGCTTCTGTCCGAACTTGGGGTTGAGTTCACGGTCGGGAATGTCACCGCCCGCCGGGATATAGACGTTTTCCAGCAACATCCCCTGGCCGGGGCCGAGCAGTTCCACGCCCACATGGCGCGCCTCGCCATTGTCCTGCCAATCGTGCCGGCCGATCTCGCGGAAGGGAACGCGGCTGACCGTGGCGACGCCGTGGTAGCCCTTCTGCCCATGCACCGCGCGGTGGGTATAGCCCAGCCGTTCGAACATTTCGTGCGGGAACAGTTCCTCGGCGGTCTTGATTTCCTGGAGGCACAGGACGTCGGGCGCCTGTTCGGCCAGGAAGCGCTCGACCTGATCGATGCGCAGGCGGACGGAATTGATGTTCCAGGTAGCGATAGAGACCATGGCCAAGGCTTTAGGTGCAGGCCGGTGGCCGGTGCAAGCCCGAAGCGCTGTCTCGTGATCGCTGCCTGAAGGGGCAAGGAAAAACCCTCGCCCCGGGGGCATTGGGGGCGAGGGTTCCATCTGCGTTCGTCACGCTTAGACGCGGCGGCTTTTCGAAGGCCGGGCAACAGGGGGGAAACCCGCCTCGACCGCCTCGTCTGAACCCTTTCTAGGACCGCCGCGCTTGCTGGCGGATGAACGGAAACGACAAGTTTGTCGCAGCTTGTCGCGTGCCGCGCACAGGTTGTTGCCGAAGCGCCGCGTGCCGACGACGAACGGCGGGAAGGCCCGTCCGGTAAAGAACGGGTCGCCGGGATCGCGGGCAGACCGTGTCAGTGCTTGGGCGAGTTGGGACGCGGATCGTTCCAGCGGAACGTGTTTTCCGGCACATCGATGCCGTATTGCTGGCCCGACAGGCGCACGGTGGTTCGCTTGTTCTGCGAATCGAGCGCAACCCAGCTGTCGAGTTCGAGTCCGCCCGGCGCGGAAGCCTTGCGAATGAAGATCAGCGTGATCGTGCCGTATTCGGGGTGGCGCGTGTCGCGCACCTCGATGCTGACCACGCTGGAATGGTTGGTCGGTATCAGCCGCGCAAAGCGGGCGACATCCTTGCTGGGATCAAGCAACGCGCCCAGCGGGCTGTTGCGGATCGGCCAGCGCTGGACCTGCCGCACCTCGTAATCGATCAGCGTCAGCGCGCGCCCGTCCGAAACGATCAGCAAAGGCACGCCGCGTTCGTACTGGAAGCGAATCTTGCCCGGGCGCTTCATCGTCATCACGCCGGACAGCGACTGGCCGGACCGGTCGGTCTGGACGAAGTTGGCGCGCATCGTGGTGATCGCGCGCAGCGCATCCACCGCGCGGTCGACGTCGTTGGCGGGAGCCGGCGCGGGCGCGTTCTGCGCCGCGAGCGGGGCCGGGGCCATCACGGCGCCAAGGCCAGCGGACGCCATCGCGGAAACCGCGACGGCGTGCATCAGGCGGGATCGGCCGGGAAGGCGGAAGAGATCAAGTATCATGTTCATCGCCGTTTGTTGCAGGACCGGCGTTGAACTCGCCGTGAACCGGGAAGGTTCCGGCGAACGGTAGGCGGAACGCCTTACTTGATCTTGGCTTCCTTGAATTCGACGTGCTTGCGCGCCACCGGATCGTACTTGCGGAAGCTGAACTTCTCGGTGCTGTTGCGGGGATTCTTCTTGGTGACATAGAAGAAGCCGGTGTCGGCGGTCGAGACCAGACGAATCTTGACGGTGGTGGGCTTTGCCATGGCTCTAACAATCCTGAACTAGCTTGCGCGCGCGTGCTGAAAACTATTGCGGCGGCGCGTTGCCACGCCGCCTTCGCAGGGCGCGGGCGTTGGGGGAGAATCACGCGAAAGTCAAGCCTTGGGATAAGGGTGCAGCGGTTCCACCAGACCGAAGCGTTCCTTGAGCGGCTTGTCCTTCAGCGGCGGCAGATCGAGCGGTGGCACATCCACGCGGGTATCGGGCATGCGGTCCAGCAGGTTGCGGATCACGGTCAGCCGGCCCCGGCGCTGGTCGTTGAAGTCCACCAGCGTCCACGGCGATTCGGGCGTGTGGGTGGCCGCCAGCATCGCCTCGCGCGCTTCGGTGTAGGCCGCGTACTTGCCGCGCGCCTCCAGATCGACCGGGGAGAGCTTCCAGCGCTTCATCGGATCGTCGCGGCGCTCGGCAAAGCGCCGTTCCTGTTCCTCCTGGTCGCAGGTCAGCCAGTATTTGAACAGCAGCAGGCCGTCCGTCACCAGCAGCTTCTCGAACGCGGGCGCCTGCGCCAGGAAGGCGCGGACCTGATCCTCGCTGGCATAGCCCATCACGCGCTCGACACCGGCACGGTTGTACCAGCTGCGGTCGAACAGCACGATCTCCCCGGCGGCGGGGAGGTTGGCGATATAGCGCTGGAAGTACCACTGGCCCTGTTCGCGCTCGGTTGGCTTGGGCAGCGCCACGGCGCGGCACTGGCGGGGGTTGAGCCGCTGGAGGATGGCGTGAATCACGCCGGTCTTGCCCGCGGTGTCGCGCCCTTCGAAGATCACCAGCACGCGCGCGCCGGTCTTTGCTACCCAGCGCGCCATGCAGGTCAGTTCCTCCTGCATGGGTTCCAGCAGGTCTTCGTAGTCCTTCTTCTTCAGTTCACTCATGGAGCCCCGTGCCTGTGCGATTCGAACGGAGGGTGAGCGTGCACGAAAAAGGGGCATACAAGAAAGGGGCAGCCCGCGAGTGGCCGCCCCTTTCCCTCGGGATTCCAATTCGTAGCGTTCAGCGAACCGAACCGCGCCGCACCAGATTGACGATCGCCAGCAGGATCACCGCGCCGAGGAACGACACGATAAGGCTGCCCGCCGAAATGCCCTGGGTGATGCTGCCGCCGCCGATGAAGGGCGTGAGCAGAAACCCGCCGAGCATGGCGCCGACGATGCCGACCACGATATTGAGGAAGATACCCTGCTGTGCGTCGGTGCGCATCACGATGCTGGCCAACCAGCCCAGAATGCCACCCACGATGAGAAGGACGATGATACCCATTTTCCGGACATCCCCATTGTTGCCTTGATGCCTTTCACAATCCGGCGGCGGGGATTTGGTTCCGGAAACCCCGCCGTTATGGCGCGATTGATCGGCGGCTGGGAGAATCGGTGGGGCGGGGACCGGTGGGGCGGTCAGGCGCGCAGCAGCCAGAACATCGCCGCCGCGCCCGCCACGATGCGGTACCATGCGAACGGCGTGAAGCCGTGCCGGCTGACATAGGCGACGAAGAAGCGGATCACCGCCAGCGCCACCACGAACGAGACGAAGAAACCCACCGCGATCTCGCTCCAGCCCACGCCCAGCGTGCCGGCGGCCAGTTCGTGCCGCTTGTCGAGCAGTTCCAGCGTGGTCGCCCCCAGCATCGTCGGGATGGCCAGGAAGAAGCTGAATTCGGCGGCGGTGCGGCGCTCGATGCCCATGGCCAGCGCGCCCATGATGGTCGCGCCCGAACGGCTGACGCCGGGGATCATGGCCAGGCACTGCACGAAGCCCACGCCCACGGCCTGTCGCAGCGGCAACTGGCCGATCCCGGTCGGTTCACCGCCCTTTGCGAAGCGTTCGACCACGAGAATGCCGATGCCGCCCACGATCAGCGCCCAGCACACCACCAGCGGGCTGCCGAGCAGACCCTCGATCTGGTGCTTGAGCAGCAGGCCGATGACCGCGGCCGGCATGAACGCGGCCAGCAGGTTGCGCAGGAAGCGCAGCGACAGCGGCTCCAGCCGGAGCAGGCCCATGCCGACGGCCCAGAACGTGCGCCAGTATTGCACGACCACCGCCAGAATCGCGCCCAGCTGGATCACCACGTTGAACATGGCCCATTGCGCGGCGTCATAGCCGAACAGTTCGGTGGCAAGGATGAGGTGCCCTGTCGAGGAGACCGGAAGGAACTCGGTGAGGCCCTCGACGATGCCGAGCAGTACGGCGGTAACGATCGTGCTGTCCATGCGCAGGGCGTTGCCGCACCGCAGCACGGTGTCAAGGGCGGTCGGCGTTCGGCGACCTTAAATTTCGGCAATGCCTTGCGGGGCACACGCGATCAGGCGGCGGCGTCCTGAAACTGCAACCGCGCAAGCCGGGCGTAAAGCCCGTTGGCGGCGGTCAGGCTGGCGTGGTTGCCCTGTTCGACGATCTTGCCGCCGTCCATCACGATGATCCGGTCGGCCGCGCGGATCGTCGCCAGCCGGTGCGCGATGACCAGCGTGGTGCGGTCCTTCATCAGCCGGTCGAGCGCGGCCTGTACCAGCTGTTCGCTTTCGGCGTCCAGCGCGCTGGTCGCTTCGTCAAGCAGCAGGATCGGGGCGTTGCGCAGCACCGCGCGGGCGATGGCGATGCGCTGGCGCTGGCCTCCGGAAAGGCGTGCGCCGTCCTCGCCAAGGAAGGTATCGAGCCCTTCGGGCAGCGCGCGGAGGAAGCTTTCGGCATTGGCGGCGCGCGCCGCTTCCCAGATATCCTCGTCGCTGGCGGCCCAGTTGCCATAGCGCAGGTTGTCGCGCGCGCTGGCGGCGAACAGCGTGCCGTCCTGCGGCACCAGCGCCATCCGCGCGCGGATTTCCGCCGGGTCGGCCGACGGCAGCGGCACGCCGTCGATGCGCACGGTACCCGCCTGCGGATCGTAGAACCGCTGCGCCAGCAGGAACAGCGTGGACTTGCCCGCGCCGGAAGGCCCGACGATCGCCACCGTCTCGCCCGGTTCGACGGTCAGCGAGAAGTCCTCCAGCGCCGCCACTTCCGGGCGGCTGGGATAGCGGAAGCCGACGTTCTGGAACGCCAGCTGGCCGCGCGGCGGCACGGGCAGCGCGGTCGGCCGCGCGGGCGGGGCGATGTCGGGCTGTTCCAGCAGCAGTTCGTTGAGGCGGCTGGCCGCGCCGGCGCCGCGCAGCAGGTCGCCATAGACCTCGGTCAGCGCGCCCAGCGCGCCGGCGACGAGGCCCGCCGTCACCACGATCGCGAAGATCGTGCCGCCGCTGATCGTGCCTTCGGCCACACCCACCGCGCCTTCCCACACGAGCAGGACGATGCCGCCAAACACCAGCAGGATGACGATCGCCGTCATCACCGCGCGCAGGATGATGCGGCGGCGGGCCACGTCGAACGTGCGTTCGACCCGCTCGCCGAACCGCTCCAGCTCGCGCTTTTCCTGCCCGAAGGCCTGGACGATCTTCATCGCGCCCAGCGTTTCCGACACGATCACGCCGATCGCGGCGACGCGGTCCTGGCTCGACCGCGAAACGGAGCGCACGCGCCGGCCGAACCACACGATCGGCAGGACCACGAGCGGGATGCCGATGATCACCGCGCCGGTCAGCTTCGGCGCCAGCACGAACAGGTAGATCATGCCGCCCAGCGCCATGATCGCGTTGCGCAGCGCCACCGAAACCGTGGTGCCGACCACCTGTTCGATGATCGCCGTGTCCGACGTCATGCGCGAGGAGATTTCCCGGGGGCTGTTGGTTTCGAAGAAGCTGGGCGGCAGGCGCAGCAGGTTGGCCTGCACTTTCAGGCGGATGTCGGCGACCACGCGCTCGCCCAGCCACGACACGAAATAGAACCGGCAGGCGGTGCCGACGGCCAGCACCAGCACGACCAGCAGCAGATAGCGGAACCAGCGGCCGATCTCGGTGATGTCCGCCCCTTGCGAGAAGCCCTTGTCGACGATCAGCTTGAGGCCGGAGGGGATCGCCAGCGTGGCGCTGGCGGTGACGAGCAGCGCGGCAGCGGCGGCGGCGACCCGTCCCGGATAGTCGAGCGCCTGGCGCCATACCATGCGCAAGGGGGTCAGGGTGCGCGCGGGGCGCGGGGCTTCGACAGGCTGGGTTCCCTCGTCCATTCCGCTCGCCTAGCCGAAGCGCGCCCGCGCAGGAAGGGGGCGCATGCCGGTAAGGCGTGGCAATGCTTTTTCCGCAGTCCATCCCGCGCGATCGGGGCGAGGATTAGGGTCCGGTTTGGTCCGGTCGTAGCGCGATCTTCAATGTTGCGTTGCACAAGGCAACGAATCGCGGCAATCTGGGGGCAAGCGAGTCCCGGTGTTGCCGGGCAACAGAACAAGGACAACGGCCGTGCTCTACAAGGCCTATGAAATCCAGCGCTCCCTGCTCAGCGCGAGCAGCGCGATGGCGTCGATGACAGCGGATCTGCTGGGCGATCCCCGGCTTCCGTTCAGCGGCTTCGGCCCCAGCCAGATGATGGCATCGGCGCTGGAAGTGTTCGCCCACGCGGCGGCCCCGCGCGGCAAGCCGGCGTTCGGCATCCGCACGATCCATGTCGATGGCACGACCCACGCGGTCCGGGAATCGACGGAAATCCATCGCCCGTTCGGCGATCTCAAGAAGTTCACGCACGAAGGGCTTCCGCCCGACGCGCCGCGCCTGCTGATCGTGGCGCCGATGAGCGGCCATTACGCCACGCTGCTGCGCGGCACGGTGGAACGGATGCTGGAACGCTGCGTGGTCTACATAACGGACTGGGCCGACGCGAAGTACGTGCCGCTGGCCGAAGGGCGCTTCGACCTGGACGATTACATCGACTATCTGGTCGGCTTCCTCGAATATATCGGCCCCGGCGCGCACATGATGGCGGTATGCCAGCCTTCGGTACCGGCCTTTGCCGCCACCGCGATCATGGCGGCCAAAGAGCATCCGTGCCGACCTGTGACGCTGACGATGATGGGCGGGCCGATCGATACCCGCGAATCGCCCACGGCGGTGAACGATCACGCGATCACCAAGCCCTATGTGTGGTTCAAGCACAACGTCATCACCACGGTGCCGGTGAACTATCCGGGCGAGGGGCGGCAGGTCTATCCGGGCTTCGTCCAGCTCGCGAGCTTCATGTCGATGAACCTCGGCAGCCACATGATGAGCCACTATTCGCTGTTCAAGCACCTGGTGCAGGGCGATGGCGAAGGCGCCGAGGCGACCAAGACATTCTATGACGAATACCGCGCCGTCTGCGATCTGCCGGCGGAGTTCTATCTGCAGACCGTGGATGTCGTGTTCCAGCGCCACGCGCTGCCCAAGGGCGAATTCGTCCATCGCGGGCACGCGGTCGATCTGGGCGCGATCCACGACACCGCGATCCTGTGCATCGAGGGCGAGCGGGACGACATCTCGGGCATCGGCCAGACCAAGGCCGCGCTCAAGGTGACGCCGAACGTGCCGGAGGAAATGAAGCAGTACCTCCTCGCCGCCGAGGCGGGGCACTACGGCATCTTCAACGGATCGCGCTGGCGGACCAAGATCGCGCCGGTGGTCGATGCGTGGATCGTGCGCCACGAAGGCCGGGGCAAGGGCCGCAAGCTGACGGCCGTCGCCTGAAGACAGACGGTGCGGAAAGAAGCCTTCCCGCACCGTCCCGAAACGCCGCTTCTCAGACGAAGAACTGGGTCAGCCACTCGCAGATCAGGGCGGGCTTCGACTCGCCTTCGATCTCCACCGTGATTTCCATGGACTGCTGCCACTGGCCGGGGCGCTTCTCCTCGATCTCCAGCAGCTTGAACACGCCGCGCACGCGCTTGCCCGAACGGACGGGGGTGAGGAAGCGGGTGCGGTTGCCGCCATAGTTCACGCCCATCTTGATGCCTTCGGGGCGCGGACAATCGCTGAGTTGCGTCAGCAGCGGGATCAGCGACAGCGTGAGGAAGCCGTGCGCGATCGTGCCGCCGAACGGCGTCAGCTTGGCCTTTTCCTCGTCGACGTGGATGAACTGGAAGTCACCGGTCGCTTCGGCGAACTGGTTGATTCGTTCCTGGCTGACCTCGACCCATTCCGATGTGCCCACGATCGTGCCTGCCAGCGCCTTGATTTCTGTCGCGGGAATGATCCTCGCCATACCGTTGCTCTCCTGCATTCTCTTGTTCCGCCATCATGGACGGACCCTTGCAAAGGTGCAACCGGGCGCAATCCGGTCAGGACGGACGGGCTATTCGGCGGGGGACGCGGGCAAGGGGCGGGTCCAGCCCGGCGTTCGCGCATTGAGCCAGCGCTGGGCCGGCTTTTCGATCAGGCGATAAAGCGCCCACGACGCGATCAGCAGCAGCAGGAGATAGGCCGCCAGTCCCGCCCAGCCGATTTGTAGCGAGGCATCAACGAACAGCAGCTTGAACACCAGGAACAGAAAGGCGTGCGCGAGGTAGGTGGAATAGCTCACCTCTCCCAGCCACACCGCCGCGTGGCTGGAGAGAAAGCGTGCCAGCGGCCCCTTATCATAAATCAGCGCCAGCATCGCGGTGACGATCGCGGGCGGGACGATCGCGGTTTCAGGCCAGCCGGCCACGCTCCCCAGCGCGATCCAGCCCGCCGCGAACAGCGCCCAGGGCCAGGCGCGCGGTGATCGTGCCGCTTGCCAGATCACGCAGGCCAGCGTGCCCAGCATGAAGCCGATCAGGCAGCGCCACAGCCCCATGGTGGGGATGTCCGCGCCCAGCGTGCGCAGACCCTGGTGCGTGAACAGCGCATATTCTCCCGCCAGCAGCAGCGCCGCGATCGCGATCGCCAGGCGACGGCGGCCCATGATCGGCTGGCCCGCCGCGACAATCGCGGGAAACACCAGATAGGCGGCGAATTCGGTGCTGATCGACCAGGCCGGGTGGTTCCAGGCCAGTTCGTGCGTAAAGCCCCAGTTCTGGATGAGCAGCACCTGTAGCGGCAATTCGGCCAGTGGTAGCCCCTCCACGGGGCGCCCGGAAACGGTCAGCGCCGCTCGGAACAACACGAAGCCGCCGAGTATCAACAGGTGCAACGGCCAGATTCGCGCCATCCTTCGCCACAGGAAACGGGCGGCGGCGCGCGGCCCACCCGACGCCAGTGGAACGGCATAATTGTACCACATGACGAAGCCGGACAGGACGAAGAACAGATCCACCGCCAGATAGCCGCGCGCCAGGACCGCGATGACGCCTGGGGGCAGTATGGACACCAGCGACAAGCGGATATGATAGAGGACCACCAGCCACGCCGCTATCCCGCGCAGGCCGGTCAGCGCGTCGAGATGGCGTGGTCTGCGTTCGCTCGGTTTGTGGAGATGGGGCTCGCTCATCTGGGGGCGCTCAGCGGGGGCTGCCCCGAACTGCCCTGTGTCGCCGCGCGTGCCGGCGCGTTAACCCGTCGAAGCGGACGGAACGTCTCCCGGCTCGGGTCGATCCGCATGGCATAGGCGCGCAGGCCGATCTGCAGCCCGATCAGCATGTACATAAAGGGCTGGAAGGCGATGCCGACGAAGCTGCCGCCGACCATATAGACCAACTGCCCCTGTTGCAGCGCATTGGCCAGAGGCCCGATCCATCGCGCATCGGGCAGGCTCTCCTGCGGGCCACCCCGCTTGGTCCAGCGTGCGCGCACCCGCTCCATCTGCCACAGCCCCAGAAGGTGCAGCGTCAGCCAAAGGCCCAGTCCGGGATAGCCCTGCTCGCCCAGCATCTCGAAGTAGGCCGAATGATAGGCGCGGCCCTTTTCCACGATATCGTTGGTTTCGAGCGCGGCGTTGTTCTTGCCGGCATAGTCGGTGTTGATGGTCTTGTAGCTCACCTCGTTCTGGCGATAGGCTTCGAACCCTCCGCCGAAGGGGTTGTGCTTGGCGAATTCCCACGTCCATTTCCACACCGCCACGCGGGTGGAGGCGGACTGATCCGATTGGTGATTTTCGATCGTGCTCATGCGATCGGTATAGCTCTTGGGCAGGAATGGCATCGCCACCACGGCCAGTACCCCCGCTGCCGCGAGATAGGTGAAGCGCCGTTTGGTGGTGCGAAGCACGAGCACGCCCAGCAACAGCACGCACAGCAGGCCGGTGCGCGTCTGCGTGCCCACGGGGATCAGCAGGCAGGCAAAGCCGAGCCCCAGGGCATACAGCGTGACCAGCTTTCCCGGTTTGAAGATAGTGCCGTACCGCGCCAGCCAGTAGATCAGCGGCATGATCGCAACCGCCACCATCGACAGCGTGCTGCCTTCGTAAAGGCCGGTGTTATCGTTCACCAGCAGCTTCAGTTCGCCATAGCCGCCGCCGGAGGACAGCGTCTTGATCCCGCCGCCGATCACGATCACGCTGATGGACAGCACCATCACCAATGCCAGCGCCTCGATGCGCAGGCGCGTGCGCAGGGTGAGCGGCAGGAACATCGCGAAGACCAGTGCCTTCCACACCCAGCCCCACTTTTCCGCAGCTTCCACCGGAAAGTCGGCGGTGCGGGTGGTCAGCCCACAATAGACCAGCAGCAGCAGGAGCAGGAACTGGCGGAACGAGAAGCGGATGCCCTGCTTGTTTTCGGCCACCATCCAGGCGCCGAACGCGCAGACGAACGCTATCAGCGAGATCGGGATATGGGCGAGGAAGCCCCAGGTGACCTTCTGCGGCGCGACGATGTCGATATAGGTATAGGCCAGCACCAGCAGGAACGGCCGGCGCATCCCGGCGCCCAGGAAAGCCAGCACGAAGGCGGTAAGGAACAGGTTAAGCACGGCGGCCCCGCTGGCGGCGCAACGTTCCGGGCAGGCGCGGCAAACGGCAGTGCGACAGGGGGGAGGGCGTCAGGGTCATGTCCGCGCGATGATCGTTGCCGGGACCGCGGGCTTAGCGGAACGGGGTTGACGGCGCGTTAAGGCTTGCGTGGCAGGAAAGGGGCATGACCCGCGTTCTGCACGTTCTCGACCACAGCCTGCCGCTGCACAGCGGCTACACCTTTCGCACGCGCGCGATCCTCAAGGCCCAGCAGGCGCAAGGGATCGAGGTGCGCGCGATCACCGGGCAGCGTCACCGCTTGCCGGATGGGCCGCTGGTGGCGGAAGACGGCGCGCCCGAACAGATCGACGGGCTGGAATTCCATCGCACGCCGGGGGAAGCCGAAGGCATCGTGGGGGTGCGCGAGTGGCGCGAGGTGGTTGCTCTGGCCAGCCGGATCGAAGCGGTGGCCCGCGCGTGGCGGCCGGACGTGCTGCACGCCCATTCGCCGGCGCTGTGCGGCCTTGCCGCCGTGCGCGCCGGGCGGCGGCTCGGCATTCCGGTGGTCTATGAAATCCGCGCGTTCTGGGAAGACGCCGCCGTGGGCAATGGCACCGGCCGCGAGGGTTCGCCGCGCTACTGGCTGACCCGCCAGCTCGAGAACCGCGTGGTTGCCGGCGCCGATGCGGTGGTGACGATCTGCCGCGGCCTGCTGGAGGATCTGGCGGCGCGGGGCGTTGCGCGCGATCGCCTGTCGATCATGCCCAACGGCGTGGATCTTACCATGTTCGGGCAGGCACAGCCGCGCGATCCGGCGCTGGCCGAAGCGCTGGGGCTGGGCGACGGGCCGGTGATCGGCTTTCTCGGCAGCTTCTATCCCTATGAAGGGCTGGACGATCTGATCG
>NZ_DDFB01000066.1:0-4241 GCF_002336885.1 Novosphingobium sp. UBA1939
GGGTCTCCGCGCGGCGGGGGCGCTGTAACATTGAAACAAAAGTGTCATGTGGCGCGCCTACGGCAAGTCTGAGCAAGAATGCTCAGGGCCACAGATTCGGGTTTCATGAACGCATCGATTACCATGTCCGGCGCCGCTTCCGGCGTCGGCGGTTCCAAGCCGGCCGGGCGGCCCGATCTTGACCGCGGCCTGGGCCGGGTGGGGATGATCGCCTTCGTCGGCGCGATCGCTGCGGCCGTCGTCTATGTCGCCTGGAGCATCTATTCCGACGCTGCGGCCTCGGGCGTGCAGCCGACGACCTACCTGCCGTTCGTGCTGCTGTTCGTGGCGCTGCTAATCGCGCTGGGCTTCGAATTCGTGAACGGCTTCCACGATACCGCGAACGCGGTGGCGACGGTGATCTACACCAACGCCATGCCCGCGCACGCGGCGGTGGTGTGGTCTGGCTTCTTCAATTTCCTGGGCGTGCTGCTGTCTTCCGGCGCGGTCGCCTTCGGCATCGTTTCGCTCCTGCCGGTGGAACTGATCCTCAAGGTGGGGTCCAACGCCGGTTTCGCGATGGTGTTCGCGCTGCTGATCGCGGCGATCGTGTGGAACCTCGCGACGTGGTGGTTCGGCCTGCCTTCGTCCAGCTCGCACACGCTGATCGGTTCGATCATCGGCGTCGGCGTCGCCAATGCGCTGCTGCATGGCAAGAGCGGCACCTCGGGCGTGGATTGGGGCAAGGCGACCGAGATCGGTCAGGCGCTGCTGCTGTCTCCGCTGATCGGCTTCGGCGTGGCCGCTCTGCTGCTGCTGGCGATGAAAGTGCTGGTGCGCAACCGCGCGCTCTATGCCGAACCGAAGGACGGCGTGCCGCCGCCGTGGTGGATTCGCGGGCTGCTGATCTTCACCTGCACCGGCGTCAGCTTCGCGCATGGCTCGAACGACGGGCAGAAGGGCATGGGCCTGATCATGCTGATCCTGATCGGCACGGTGCCCACCGCCTATGCGCTGAACCGCGCCGTGCCCGATCGCTACATGGCGGAGTTCCATGCCAATACCGTGGCCGCCGCCGGCGTGCTGGGTGCGCCCGGCGCTTCCGGGACCACGGCCGGCACCACGCCCGCACAGGCCCGCGAGGCCATCACGCGTTACATCGCCGACCGCAAGTTCACGCCCGCCACGCTGCCGGCGCTGGGCGTGCTGATCCGCGATGTCGACACGCAGGTCAGCGAATACGGTTCGCTGGCCAAGGTGCCGGCCGCCGCCGTGGGCAATATCCGCAACGACATGTATCTCGCTTCGGAAGCGATCCGCTGGCTGGGCAAGGACAAGAAGGCCGCCCTGCCCGAAGCGAGCGCCAAGGCGCTGTCCGCCTACAAGGGCTCGCTCGACGCTGGCACCCGCTTCATCCCGACCTGGGTGAAAGTGGCTGTCGCCGTGGCGCTGGGGCTGGGCACCATGGTCGGCTGGAAGCGCATCGTGGTGACGGTGGGCGAAAAGATCGGCAAATCGCACCTGACCTATGCGCAGGGCGCTTCGGCCGAACTCGTGGCCATGGGCACGATCGCCGGCGCGGACATGCTGGGCCTGCCGGTTTCGACCACGCACGTCCTCTCCTCCGGCGTGGCGGGCACGATGGCGGCCAACCGGTCGGGCCTGCAGATGGGCACGATCCGCAACCTGCTGATGGCCTGGGTACTGACGCTGCCAGCCTCGATCCTGCTCTCGGGCGGGCTTTACCTGCTGTTCCACGCGCTCGTCGGATAGCGCGGCGGCGCGGGAGAGAAGCCCCGCGCCACCTTTGGCTTCAGAACCGCTCGCCGACCATTTCCTCGCTCTTCGCCCAGAGCGCGCGGGCGTTGTCCGGATCGAGCGCGTAGGAACGCACGCCTTCGGACACCGGGCTGATGAGTCCGTCGGTCACTTCGGAAACGTGGCAGTTCTCGCAATAGCGCCCGCCGACCTCGTCCGCACTGGCGACCACGCCGGCCCAGACCGAGGTCGCCGCGCCCTGCGGAATGGTCTTCCAGGCGAACGGCGGCTTTCCTTCCGTCGCCAGATCGGCGTTGATCTGTTCCACCAGCGCATCGAGCGCGTCCTGGCCCATATGGCGGCCCAGTTCGGTGTTGATGCCGCCCGGATGCAGCGCGGTGGCGCGTACGCCGCGATCCCGGTGGCGGCGGTCGAATTCCACCGCGAACAGCACGTTCGCGGTCTTCGAGCGGCCATAGGCTTCGAAGGGCGTATACGGCGTGCGATCGAAGTTGGGATCGTCCAGATCGACGTCGGAGAAGCGGTGGCCCGACGAGGCGACGGCGACGAACCGGCCACCCGGCGCGATCAGCCCGGCGATGCGGTTGACGAAGACGAAATGGCCAAGGTGGTTGGTGCCGAACTGGGTTTCGAAGCCATCCGCCGTCTTGCCCAACGGCGTGGCCATGACGCCGGCGTTGGCGATGACGAGGTCGAACGGCCGTCCATCGGTGACGAGCGCGTCGGCCGCGGCGCGGACGCTGGCGAGCGAGGCCAGATCGAGCTCGATCAGGTCGAGCCCGCCACCGTTGGCGGCCTGTTCGCGCACCACGGCGGTCGCGGCTTCGGCTTTGGCGAGATCGCGCGCGGCGCCCACCACCTGAGCGCCATGCGCGGCCAGCGCGCGCGCGGTTTCGACGCCGAGGCCGGCGGAAACGCCGGTGACCAGCACGCGCTTGCCGGAAAGATCGACGCCGGTCAGCACGTCGTCGGTGGTGGATGTGGCTCCGAAGGTCTGGGACATGAAAGGGACTCCTGTTTGGGGCGCACCGCTCCCGCCGCCAGAAGGCCCATTGCCTGCCGCCGGTTGAGGGTATATGAAAGGGAGGGTTCCTCCGCTTTAATACGGAGGCACCCTCCGTTTATCAAGGGGCGTCGTGTGGCGACGGTCGAAAAAGTTTCCGGTGCCGAAGCCGGCCGGCGGCCGCGTGCCGATGCGGCCCGCAATCGCGCGCGGCTGCTGGATGCGGCCAAGGCGGTCTTCGCGGCGAAGGGCGCCGACGCGAGCCTGGAGGCCATCGCCCGCACGGCGGGGGTGGGAATCGGCACGCTCTATCGCCATTTCCCCACCCGCGATGCGTTGATCGAGGCGGTCTATCGCAACGAGACCGACCAGCTTGGCGAAGCGGCGCGGCGCTTGGCCGCCGAACTGCCACCGCTGCCGGCGCTGCGCGCGTGGATGCTGGCCTTCGTGGACTACATGGCGACCAAGCAGGGCATGACCGACCTGCTCAACGCGATGCCGGCCGGCCCAGGCCAGCTCTATGCGGCATCGGGCGCCGTGATGCGCGAGGCGATGGTCGCGCTGATCGGCCGGGCGGTGAACGCGGGCGAGATGCGGTTCGATGGCGATCCGTTCGATCTGCTGCGCGCGCTGGGCGGGGTCGCCAGCCTCGGCCGCGATGACGACTGCGATAATGAGGGCGATAACGGTGGCGGGGCGGCGGCACGCGCTATGGTTGACATCCTGATTGCCGGCCTGCGCGCGCCGCGCGCCTGAAGCTCAGCCGAGCGGAACGGTCTGCTCCGCCAGTGCGGCCATCGCCGGGCGGTGGCTGACGAGGATCAGGCCGCTGCCGCTCGTATCGAGCCAGTCGCGCAGGCGCATGACGAGCAGCGCCTCGGTTTCCGCATCCAGTCCCTCGCTCGGTTCGTCGAGCACCAGCCAGGGCCGGCCGGCCAGCAGCGCGCGGGCGAGCGCTATGCGGCGGCGCTGGCCGCCCGAAAGCCGCGCGCCATCGCCGCCCAGCCACTGGTCCAGCCCTTCGGGCAGTGCGCGCACCACGTCGTCGGCACAGGCGACGCGCAGCGCGTCCCACATGCGCGCTTCGTCGAGGCCCGGCGCGGCAAGGCGCAGATTGTCGGCAATGGAGCCGGCGATCAGCGGCGCGTCCTGCGCGGCGAGCGCGAACAGCGGGCGGCGGCTTTCGGGGGCGATGGCGGTCAACGGTATGCCGTCGATTGCCATGGTCTGCGGGGCATCGTCGCGCAGGCCGGCGAGCGTTTCGACCAGCCGCGTCTTGCCCGCGCCCGATCGTCCGGCGATGCGCAGCCGCGCGCCGCCGGTGCAGGCCGCACCGGCGATGGTCAGCGCTTTGCCCTTGATGTCCGGGCCGGTCGCCGCGGTTCCGTGTTGGGCCAGGCTGGCGAGGCGGTGGCGGGCGAGATCGACGCGCGGGGCCTGCATGTCGGTCTGCGCCAGCGCGGCCCAGCCTTCCAGCCCG
>NZ_DDFB01000110.1:0-11310 GCF_002336885.1 Novosphingobium sp. UBA1939
CGATGCCGTTGCGCGGATCGCCCATCGGGAACTGCTCGATTCCATGCCTTCCCGCGTTTTCCGCCAGCGCCGCAAGCTGCGCGCGCGCCTGCACGTCGGTGACGGCGGCAACCCCGGCGGACTGCCCTTCGGTCGGCACGTTGTGATCGGACAGCGCCAGCGCCCGCTCCGGCCGGCGCACCGCCCGCCCTTCCCGGCGTAATCCGGCAAAGGCCTGGGGCGAAGTGACCTCGTGCAGCAGGTGCAGATCGACGTAGAGCAGCGTATCGCCGTCGTCCGCCGCAACCGCGTGCGCGTCCCATATCTTGTCATAGAGCGTGCGCGCACTGGTCATCGGATGTCACCAATCCGCCGCATAGCCCTGATTCCAATACGCAAACGCAAGCTCCCCGAAACGCCCGCATGGAACGGCTGAAATACTTCGATTACTAACTTTATAGGAATGCCGGCAAACCGGGACAAGTCCGTTTCGGATGACGACGCCACGCGGCGGCACGACTTTTCATATCCGGAAGGCTTCGAAGCATTCCTCCGCAAACAGGTCCTCCGGCTGCAACCGGCGCGGCGAAAGGCCCTGTTCGTGGTGATAGCGCAGGAACGTATCGATCACGGCACGGTTGGCCTTGAAGCCATAGGGCCACCAGTCGCGCCCCAGCAGGGCCACCGCTTCCTCGACCGCCGCGATCTGCCAGGGCAGCATCGTCTTGAGCGAGGCGGTGACCAGCAGTTCCTCATAGACTTTCGCCTGTGCCGCCTCGAACGCCGTTTGCAACGAACGCGCGATCCAGCGGTTCTTTTCGTACACGTCCCGCCGGATCGCGATGACATGCATGATCGGGAAAATGCCGGTGCGGCGGTAGTAGTCCTGCTCCAACGGCACGAAATCGGGGAACAGGCGGCGGACCTTGTCCGGCTCGCTGTAGAACGTGCTGGGCGTGCGCGCGGTGTGCAGCGCGTCGATCTCGCCATCGGCCAGCATCCGCGACAGCGTCTGGCCGGGACCGATCGGCCGCAGATGGAAGCGCTCCGGCAAATCGAGCTTCAGCTTCTCGTCGCGCCCCGGCTGCTCCTCGCCCCCGGTGTGATAGGTGACGCTGGCGGGATCAACGCCGTACTCGTCGGCCAGGATGCCGCGAATCCACACCGGCGCGGTCATCTGGTATTCCGGCACGCCGATGCGCTTGCCCACCAAGTCCTCCGGGCGCTCGATCCCGCCTTTCGCCGAGACGAAGATGCAACTGTGGCGGAACAGGCGCGAAGGGAACACCGGGATCGCCACGAACGCCGGATCGGGGCGGCCGAGCGACACGCAATAGGATGACAGCGACATTTCCGCCGCATCGAATTCGCGGTGCCGCAGCATGCGGAAGAACGTCTCTTCCACATCCAGCGTCTGCATGTTCAGATCGATACCATCGGGGCGGATCGTGCCGTCGGCCAGCGCCTGGGTACGATCGTAGTTCCAGCAGGCGAGCGAGATCGATAGACGGCTCATAGCGTTCTTTCAGATACATTCGGAAAGAGTTCGGACGGCGTGGCATCCCTGCCCTCGCGCGCGGACAGGAGAATGGCGTGGCATATCGCCAGGCTTTCCAGCCCCCAGCGGCCATCGAACGGCACCGGCCAGCCATCCAGCACGGCGTGTGCGAACGCTTCGGCCACGCCGGCGCGCGGGATGGATGGCAAGGGAACCGCCACGCGGCGCACGCCGTCGTCGGCGTGGATGTCGAGGCCTGATGGCGTCAGGGCAAGGTCGGCCTGTTCGCAGGTTATCAACACCGAGCCGAACCGCTCGTGATGTTTCGACGCGCCTGACGATACCGCGCCCGCCGCGAACGTGCGGGCAGCCTTGGCCTGCCGCTCGTCGATCGCCGCCAGCCGCGCGCGCGCCTGCCCGTGCGCCGCCGGGCTTTTCGCGCCGCCCATTTCGCCCACCCAGCCGGCCAGCGCATCGCTGTCATACCGCGCATAGCCCGAATAGGTCAGGTTCGCGACCGCGCCATTGGCGAAGAACAGCAGCGCGGTGAACGCCCCCTCCGTCGCGCGCGCGTCCCAGCCGCCCGTCCACGCCCGCACGGACGTGACCGGGCTGCCCGCGATCCGCCGCACCATGTCGATCTGGTGCGTCGCCTGGCTGAGAATCACGCCGCCGCCCCGCGCGGTATCCAGCTCGGCCGGGCGCCGGGGACGATAGAGGAAATCCGTGTAGTTGAAGGCATGGATCAGCCTGACGCCCCCCACCGCGCCGGACGCTACCAGCGCCGCTGCCGCCTCCACGGGGGGATCATAGCCATGGCTCGGCCCGACCATCAGCACGGTGCCGGCGGTTTCGGCCGCGCGGATCATCGATGCCGCCTCGGCCAGCGTCACCGCCATGGGCTTTTCCACCAGCACGTGCTTTCCCGCACCAGCCATCGCGAGGGTATGCGCGGCGTGGAACTCGTGCGGCGACGCGATATAGGCGGCATCGAAATCGGCATTCGCCAGCAGCGCCTCGACCGTCTCGCAGGCGGGCACGCCGTGGCGAGCGGCAAACCCCGCCCGCGCCGCCGGGTCGGGATCGCAGCCGGCCACCAGTTCGATCCGCGCCTGCGCGGCCAGTGCGGGCACGGTCAACACCGCGCCGCGCCCCAACCCTATCACCGCCACCCGCAAGCCCATGCCGCTCTCCCGGCGCGGATCATATCCGGCACGCTCTTGAATTGCAAATTACTTAGTATTAAAAGTATATCTCCTTTCGCGCCGCCGCGCGCCTCAATGCCTGCCGGGAATTGCCATGACTCCACAACAGAACGACCTGCTCTGCCGCGTCGAGGGCGACGCGCCGATGGGCAAGGTCATGCGCCGCCACTGGATGCCGGTCTGCATGAGCGAGGAAGTGGCCGAGCCGGACGGCACCCCGCGCCGCGCCCGCCTGCTGGGCGAGGACATGGTGGTGTTCCGCGATACCGAAGGGCGCGTTGGCGTGCTCGACGAGCGCTGCCCGCACCGGCGCGCCTCGCTGGTCTATGGCCGCAACGAGGAATGCGGGCTGCGCTGCCTTTACCACGGCTGGAAGTTCGACGTGGACGGCAAGGTCACCGACATGGCTTCCGAGCCGGCCGATGCGCGCCTGCGCACGGCGGTACGCACACGCGCCTATCTCGCGCGCGAGGCCGGCGGGTTCGTCTGGGCCTGGATGGGCGATCCGGAGAACCCCGCGCCGTTCGACCCGCCGGTGTGGACCAAGGCACCCGACGACCGGATCGCCATCGTGAAGATCCATGCCGAATGCAACTGGGCGCAAGTGCTGGAAGGATCCATCGATTCCGCGCACAGCAGCAGCCTGCATTCCTCCAACATGCCGACCGCAACCGACGTCAGCGGATCGACCGCCACCGCCAGCCAGTGGCTGCGCCCTTCGGCCGACAAGTCCCCACGCCTGCAGGTGGAGCGCGCGCCGTTCGGCTTCCGCTATGCCGCGATCCGCACGCCGATCCACGACCCCGACCAGCAGGACTACGTCCGCACCACGCTGTTCGTCGCGCCGTTCACCGTGATGATCCCGCCGACCGACCGCTACAAGCTGGCGCAGATGCTGGTGCCGATCGATGACGTGAACTGCATGTTCTACTGGATCGCCTGGCACGAGACGAAAGGCATCTCGTCCGAAGACTGGCGCCGGTTCTGCGACGCGGTGCCCGGGGTGGACGTCGATCCGATCACCTTCCGCAAGTTCCGGAACGCGCAGAACGGCTACCTGCAGGATCGCGCGGCGATGAAGGCCGGGGATTTCACCGGCATCAAGGGCATCCCCACGCAGGACATGGCGATGTGGGAATCAATGGGGCCGATCGCGGACCGCAGCCACGACAGGCTGGGATCGAGCGACCGGGCCATCTTCGAATTCCGCAAGGTCATGCTCGGCCTGGCCATGAACGCCGATGCCGAACCGCCCGCGCGTGGCTATCGCAACAGCGATCTCTTCACCTTTGAAGGCATGGTCCGGCATGGCAACGACTGGCGGCTTGCGCAGCCACCCGAACCCGTCATGCCCTGACCGAGGTCAAGGCGCGCCGGCATCAGATCAGCAACGGCCACAAATCTGGGCCGCTGGCCAGCCTCGGCGGAAATGTGAGCCCTCTGTTTCGCCTTCGCATTTCAACAATTTTAGGGTGGGTCGATGGGGGGCACCCTAAAACAGCTGTCTAAAAACTATTTTATTTCCGCATGTTAAATAATTTGTTCGAGCCCGTCACCGCCCACCATATTCCCGCCCCGACACCTCAACTGACGCAATCGCTTGATGTCACGATGATTTCTTCGGCGCGCCGCTTGCTGCTGGCAGAATAGGTCGCCCGTATCGTGGCGCCGCCTTGCAACAGCGGAACGAACGCGCGGCGTCCGCAGATGGCCCGGCTTGCGGACATGCGGGTGCCATCGGAAAATTCGGCCATGCCCTTTGGCAGCGCGGCCGTCAGACGCAGCTCGCTTCCGGATACGGCAAATTCCGAAATGACGGTGCCGTCATCCAATTCGGTGGGGCGTTCCATGTAGAGAGCGGTCTTGGTGATTAACGCGTTGATGTCCTGCGAACGGGCGCCGCCCGTTGCGGGTGCGGGTGCGGGCCGGGGCTGACGGGCCGGGTAGGCGGCCGCCGCCATGGAAGGTTCTGCGGATGCTTGGGCAGGTGCCGAATCGACGGCATGGAACACGGGCGCAGCGGTTCCCGCCTTGGCGAACTGGAAAGCGAATGGATATTGTTCGCCGTTCCACATCACCACGATGGAAATCCGCACGGGCCGCTCATCCAGCGGAATCTTCTCGAGCACGATCTTTCCGGCATAGCTCTGCTGGGGATAGAGCGTGGTGGTCTGCACAATCGAATCGCCCAGGACATCACGCGTCCGGTCCAGATTGTATTGTACGGCCGCGATGCCATGCGCGGCGCCGGCGGTGAGCGCAGTTGCCTGAAGCTGCCCGAATGCGCTGGGGCCACTGTAGGAACTGACATAGGACCCGCGTGGCGTGCGGATGTAGCCGTGATAAGTATCGGTCTGACTCGCTGCCACGCCGGCGGCGATTCCACCCAGCATGGCGATGCCGATCTGCGTCCACCGCGCGCGGGACTTCGCTTTTCTGACAAGCTGGTCGACGGAGAATACGCTGACCGGCTTGTCGCCGGCCTGCACGGTCAGGTTCTCGATCCCGAAATTCGCCGAACGCGGGCTAGCGTTGAACACCGCGACACTGAAGGCCGGGCTGCCGTGATCCAGTGGCAGCGGCCGGATCTGGACGCTGCCTTGCTGCCGTTGCAGATCGAGCGTCGGCACGCCCTGGTCGAAACGCAGCGTTTCCGCGCCGATCTGGATCGGCTGCAACACAGGTTCCGCCGAGGCGGCGGCCGGCAGAAGAACAGCGAACGCGGCACACGCCGCCACGATGGTAGAGCGCACGGTAAATCCCCCAAGTGTCGGGGAAATCATGGGGAATAGCGATTGAGGAGCCGCGAAGAATTGCGGTTAATTTCCGGAGATGGCGCCACGATGGCGGTAATCCGCACGGCGCGAAAGCCAACGCCTTCGCGGCTTCGCCCCTACCAGGCCACCGACACGCCGAACCGCACGGTCAGCGGTTCCACGGGCACCGACTGATCGCGCCTGTACAGCAGCAGGGGGTTGCCCAGCGCGAAGCGGCTGGCGCGGGTATTGAAGAGGTTGGTCGCCGCCACAGAGAAATCGACCGGCCCCCGGCGCAGCCCGGCATGGAGGTCAGCCACGGCATAATTGCCCTGCGAGACATCGAACAAGGCCCCCGGCCCGAGCACCGATCGCCCGACGTAGCGCATGTCCAATCCAGCCCGATAGGTGGTGATGCCACGTCCCCAGCCGTAACGCAGGCTGGCGGCGGCTGAAAACGGTGGCGTATCCGGCAACCGCCGGTCGCGGCCGACGGACTGGGCGGGCAGCGCGCCAGTCGTGCGGTTCGAGGTGAAGAACACCGAGCTTTCCGCTTCCAGCCCCGGCACGATCACCCAGTTTCCGGTCGCTTCCAGCGCGAAGATCTTCGCGTCGCCAACGTTGGTGGTATAGGGCAACCCCTTCGCGCTCACCAGTTCGGCCAGGACGTTCTGCCACCGGGCATAGGATGCCGCAGCGGAGAACGAGAGCCCGGTCGGCCCTGATCGCGAACGGCGAAGCCCCATCTCCCCCATCACGATCGAATCCGCCTGGAACTCCGACACCCTGCCGACCCCGCGCGCCACGGAAACGCCGCCGTTGCGGTAGCTGGTCTGAAACCGGGCAAAAAGCGAAAGATCGTGCAGGACCGGCCAGAGCAGCGCCACCGTGGGGTCGATACGCGAGGCACCTTTGCCCTTGATCGGTGAGGAAACGCCGCCGCGCGATGGTTCGCTGTCGGTGCGCGCGGTGGTGGCACGCGCGCCCAGCGTCGCCTTGATCGCGCCCAGCAAGGGAAAGGTGACCTGTCCGAACAGCGATCCGCTGCGGGTAACATTGGTCAGCTCGTCCAGTTCGGGCGGCGCCTCGGGCATGCCCAGCGAGCGCGACTGGCCATCGCGCACCCGTTCATAGGCAAGCCCCAGCACCCACGTAACCGGCCGATCAAGCGGCCCTGACAAGCGCGTTTCCGAAGAAAACGTGCGGGTCGACCGCTGTGTCTGATACGCGCGCCGGGGGGAGCCCGGGGTGGTGGCGTCAAACGTATCGAGCGCCGACCGCGCCCCGAGGCTGGCGGTGGATGTCAGCCGCATCCCGTTCGGCGCGCTGTATTCCACATAGAGGCGGCCAAGCCCCAATTCGCTGGAATAGGGTTGCGCGATTGCCGCACGATGCGAAAGCGCGCCGGATGCATCGGCATAAGGGGCATCCCGCGCATCGGTGCGCTGGTACAGCCCGCTGGCCTCGACGCGGAAGCCATCGCCCAGCCGGGCCGCCAGCGCGCCGCGCCCTCCCGCCACATCGACCACGTTGCGGTTGTGCCCCAGCCCCGGCACATCGATGTAGCCACCATCCCGTTCGCGATAGGCCACCAGCCGCACGCCCGCTTCCGAACGGAGCAGGGGCAGGTTGAGCATGGCCGAGCCATCCCAGCCCGTGGTGGCATCCGGGGAAACACTGACACCTCCCGTAACCGATCCCGCATAGCGATCGAGATCGACCGCGTTCGGCATTATGCGGATGACGCCGCCAATCGAGCCGGAGCCATAGAGCGTGCCTTGAGGTCCCTCCAGCACTTCCACCGATGCGATATCATGCAGCTTGAGGTTGGGCGTGGGGCTACCAAAGCCCAACAGCGCGTCGCCGAAGTAGATGCTCGTCGTGGGCTGCGTCCAACTGTTGAAGCTGCTGTCGGCAATGCCACGGATGAAGATCTTGTTGCGCCCTTCCCCGAAAGCCGTGGTCTGCAGGATAGGTTGCGCACGCGCCATGCTGTCCAGCGAGGACGGGTCGCCCAGTCGGGAGCTTTCTTCGCCGGGCATCCGCCCCACGCTTCCCGGATAGAGCATGATCGGTGTGGGAAACTTGCCTCCCACCACCACGATCGGTGGCTGCAATACCGTGGCCGGGGGAGGGAAACTGGCAGGCGCCGCGCGCGGACGCACGCGCGCAAGCGGCGTCCGTTCGATCCGGAAACCACGCGCACCGATCCTGACCGCGCGATAGCCGGTTCCCTTGAGCAGTTGCGCCAACGCGCGCGCGGGATCGGACCCTACCCTGAGCGCCGGCACGCGCACCGCCGCCACCGCGGGATCGACCGAAACAATCTCGCTGCCGGTGCTTTCGGCCAGGTGACGCAGGGCGACGGAAAGCGATCCGGCCGGCAAGGAAATGGCGGCACGATCGGCGGCGAAAACCGGCGTGAGCGGCAAGCAGCAGCCCAGCGCCAGCAGGGCGCTAGCTACGAACCTTGGACGGCGAAAGCACCCAGATTTCGCCTTCACGACGGCAATCAACTCCGACCAGACGCGCGAGATGTTCAACGTCGCGCGCTGTCTCACCCGAAAGCCGGACATTGCCAGTAAACGGGAGGGCCGACAACCCGCCCTCCAGCCGGATTTCCGCTCCATTCCGGCGATGGAAGGCGGCGACCACATCGGCCAGCGTCGCTTGGTCGAAATCCAGTTCGCCGTTGCGCCAGCCACCGACCGACGCCGCCTTCCACCGCGTGGCAAGACCGCTTGCTTCGTCGATCGTCAAACCCTCGCCAGCGTGGAGGGCGAGGCGGGCGCCATCCGGATCGACCATGACGCTGCCTTCGCTGACCGAAACCATCAGCCGCCCGGCATCGCGCCGGACGTTGAACACGGTTCCGACATCGACAATGCGGTAGCGGCCCGCCTCCACCGTGAAAGGAGCATCGGCGCGATGGCGGACCGCGAACAGCGCTTCGCCGCCATCCAGCCGGACAGAGCGTTCACCATCCCCCCGGGCCAGCCGCGTATCGCCATTGAGCACGATCGCGGTGCCTTCGGCGAGGCGCACGGTCTGCATCTTGCCGGCGGCCGTGGCGAAGGTCGTCGGCTGGCGATCACGCGGCGCGACCGTCCACAGCGCCACGCCGGCCAGCGAGGCCGCCAGCGCCACTCCAGCGCCCGCGCGCCACCATCCGCGTCTCACCAGCATCGGCGGCGCCGGCACCTTTTCGCCAGACCGTTGGCGCAGAACCGGCGCTTCGACCAGCAACCGATCCGCCGCCGCCACGCGGTCGAACGCGGCCTGATGCTCCGGTGCGGCTTCCAGCCAGGCGACCAGATCCGCCCAGTGCGCGGCGTCCATCGCGGGCATCTGCACATGCCACGCAATCGCCGCCTCCATTGCCCCGCCCTGGGCCTCGTGCGTTTCAGCGCTCATGGCAATCAACCTCATGCTGGCCGCGCTCCCCTTGCGCGGCAGGTTCCATCACGGGATCGGCAAGACCGGCCACCAACTGGCGGTAAGCCCTTCCCAGCAGTTTCTCGACACCCGACAGGCTCATCCCCAACTCTTGCGCGATCGCCTTTTGCGGCCTTTGTTCCAGGCGGAACATCACCAGCGCGTCGCGCATCCGCTCGGGCATCGCATCCAGCAGGCTTCCGACCCGTTGCAACTCGCCGCGCGCGATCAGACCGCGTTCGGCGTCCGGATACTCCCCGCTTTCGGGCTGCACCGCCTGCCACGCCTTTTCGCGCGCACCGCGGCGGCCCGCGGCGATGCGGCGGTCGGTGGCCAGGTTGCAGGCCATGCGGAACAAGTAGGCGGCCGGATCGGAAATCGGGCCGGGACGCGCATCCTGAAGCCGCAGCCAAAGCTCCTGCGCGGTCTCCTCCGCCTCGTCCCGGTTACCGAGACGGGCAGACAGCAATCGCAGGATCATCGGACGCTGTTCCATGAATACGCGCTCCAGCCCGGCTTCACTCACAGAGGCACCACCCGCTCTATCCGGGCCAGCCGTTCGGGCAGCGCCGCGGCGGCCAGCACGCTGGCTTCGCGAATGCGCGCGTCCGCGATCGTATCGCCGTCGAGATGGCCGGCACCGGGATGACACATGACCACATGCATATCCGAAGGCGCGGCAAAAAAGCGCGGCAAAAGCGCGGCATAGTCGGTGGTGAAGTCGTAGTGCCCGCCAAAACTGCGGTTGCTCGCCACGCCGCGCCGGGACAGCAGCCGGCGGAAACCGGCCGCGTGGAGGCTCGATCCGATCGCCTTGTCGATGAACGGCCGGCGGCTCATCGCCCCCAGCCGGTCACCGGGGTTGCGCACCCAGGCGTGCGGCGCATGTTCCAGCACGGCATCGACCACCACTTCGCGCAGGCCCGGATAGACATGGACATGCTGGTGCGCGTCGACGAAATCCGGCGCCGCGCCCCGCACGGCCACGAAGGCCGCGATCTGCGCGTCGATTTCCGCACGGAATTCCGTCAGGTCCAGCTTGCGCCGGTGCGCCATCACCATCAGCGCATCCGCGCCCGGCAGGCGGCCATCGGTATCGGTGCAGGACATCCGCGTGATCGGGCGCTCGCTGGAAAGCGTAAGGTGCAGCCCCACGTGCAGCGGCCCATGGCGCGGATCGCGCACGCGCGCGGCCTCCACCAGCAGGGGTGCATCCTTCTCCCAGTTCGCGAAGGGCACCATGCAACTGACGGCGTTGATGCTGCCCGATGCCGCCAGCGAGGCGATCGTTTCGCTGATCCCGCGCGAGAGCGCGAAATCGTCGGCGCACAGGATGAAGCGCTCAGGCATGGGACAGCTGGCTTTCATGGCGTCTCAACCTCTCACTGCTGAGGGCACGCGCGCGCAGCTTTGCGGCAAGGTATGCGTGGAAGAACGCCTTGCGATTCGCCGCGCGCGAGCAATGGTACAGGATGCGTTCGTGGAAGCGCCATCCCGGTGCCGGGCCGGAGCCGGACCGCTCGAGCGGCGCGCATTCGAAGTGCCGGTGATAGGCGATGCGGCCCTGCTGCTCGATCCGTGCCATGATCTCGTGATCTTCCAGCACCCAGTTCCAGATCTGCGGGTCGAAGCCGCCCACCGCCCGCAGTGCCGACGTGCGGAACACCTGCCCCGCGCCGCCGTTCAGGCACTGCTGCGGCAGCAGCTTCGACGTCAGCTCCAGCTTCCATCCCGCGACCCGCCGTTGCCAGCGCGAAGCGCCGGGCGGTTGCGTGGCCGCGACAGCAGCGACCGCGCCCCGGTCCAGCAGACTGGCGGCGCGCGCAAGATAGTCGGGCGGATAGAGCGTATCGGCATCGCACGTGGCGACGAATTCGGTGCCCGCCACCGCGAGGCCGGTCCGCAGCGCGGCAACCTTGCCGGGCTCCTGTTCGACCAGCAATTCTGCCGATACCCCCGCCGCCGCGCACGCCGCCAGCGCCACCGCCCCGCTGCCATCGGTCGAGGCGTTGTCCACCAGCACCAGGTGAAACGGAACGTCCTGCCGTGCCAGGCTGGCGATGCAGGATGGCAGATGTGCGCGTTCGTTGAAGAACGGCACGATCACGGTCCAGCGCTCGGCGTGCCAGGCGTGGATGCCGCCCGGCCCTTGCGAAATGCCGCCCATCGCAGCGGGATCGCCCGATGCGTTCATGCCTGCCGTGATGCCCGTCGCGTCTCTCATGCACAGAACTCCCCGTCCGTGCATGAGACGACAGCGGGAGGCCATTCCCGCCTCCCGCGCTTTCAAAATTCGGTCAGATGGGCGCCAACAACGAAGGGGCCGGGGTCAAAGCCCCAGCAGCCTCCGGGCGACGGCGCGCACCTCGTCCGCCATGTCGGGCCGTTCCAGCGACAGCGCCAGCGTGGCCTCGACGAAGCCGGTCTTGCTGCCGCA